>DQUJ01000084.1 GCA_015662325.1 Leucothrix mucor
TATTAAATTCATCTGCAAAATATTTTTTATCCAACAAGGTATGGATTGGGCGTAAAGTATTGTAAGCCGTCGTCGCAATGGAGGGTTTCTTCATATAAATAAACCATGCGCTACCTAAACCAGCCATAGCTAACCAGAACGGGGGCGCCATCAATCCATGCAATACAAAATTCAAGATATTAATAATATTTGATTCACTGCCGTGGAAATGATGCTTAATCGTTTCTATCGCAGGATGCGCAGGGTCAACATGAATCACACCTTCAAAGAAATCACCCACAACCATGGGATATAGTAAATAACCTGATAACACTGCTGGAACAGCCAAGGCAATCAACGGCCATGTCACTACTTTTGCAGGTTCGTGTAAATGTTCTTTTGTATGTTCATCCATGCGCTCTTCACCATGGAACACTAAGAAAAACATACGGAAACTATAAAATGCGGTAACAAATACCCCGAGCAACACCATCCAATAGGCATATGTAGCGCCAGGAAGCGTCGATGCATGAACCGCTTCAATAATTAAATCTTTTGAGAAAAATCCCGAGAAGAATGGAAAACCAATCAACGCGAGCGAACCGATCAGTGACGTCCAATAAGTAATCGGCAGATACTTTTTAAGCCCACCCATTTTACGAATATCTTGCTCATGGTGCATCGCGATAATGACCGAGCCTGCCGCAAGGAATAATAAAGCCTTGAAGAACGCATGTGTCATTAGATGGAAAACGCCTGCACTGTAAGCAGAAGCACCCAATGCCACTGTCATATAACCTAATTGTGAAAGTGTCGAATAAGCGACCACGCGTTTGATGTCGTTTTGTACGATACCCACCAAGCCCATAAAAAATGCGGTAGTTGCACCAATAATCAACACGAAATTTAAAGCCACATCCGACATTTCAAAAATCGGTGACATACGAGAGACCATAAAGATACCCGCTGTTACCATAGTTGCCGCATGAATCAACGCCGAAATAGGTGTTGGGCCCTCCATCGAATCGGGCAGCCAAACATGTAATGGCACCTGTGCCGATTTACCCATTGCGCCAATAAATAATGAAATTGCAATCACTGTCACCAGCATCCATTCCGTATTCGGTAAAATAGAAAGGGTTAAATGCTCGATAGCGGGCAAACGATCAAACACTTCTTTGTAATCCATCGAACCTGTGTAGGTCCAGATGGCGGCGATTCCTAATAAGAAACCAAAATCACCGACACGATTCACTAGAAACGCTTTCATATTGGCAAAGATAGCCGTGTCACGCGTAGACCAAAAACCAATCAACAAATAAGAAACTAAGCCCACGGCTTCCCAGCCGAAGAATAACTGCATGAAGTTATTCGACATCACTAACATCAACATCGAAAACGTGAACAGGGAAATATAAGAGAAGAAACGCTGATAGCTGTTATCACCGCCACGACTGTCTTCTGGCCAGTTATTCTTATCGTCTTCCATATAACCGATGGTATAAACATGCACCATCAACGATACAAAAGTCACCACAACCATCATCATGGATGTAAGGCGATCAATCATAAAACCGACTGCGAATTTAGTTTGACCTACCTGCGCCCAGGTATAAATATCGCCATAAAAAGTATTACCATCAAAAGCGACATGCTTGAGCACCACAAAAGAAAGTACACAAGAAATACCCACACCAAGCAAGGTGACCGTATGTGCGGCTTTACGCCCGATCACACCGCCTAACAAGCCTGCTATCATTGAACCAATTAAGGCAGAAAGAGGTATAGCGAGATAAATTGAATCCATAATTATTCCTCCCTTAACCTTTCATATCGTCAAGTTCTTCAACATTAATGGTACGACGATTTCTAAATACCGTGACCAAAATTGCCAGACCAATTGCAGCTTCTGCGGCAGCAACGGTTAGAATAAAGAAGACAAACACCTGCCCTGCCATATCCCCTAAGTAATGCGAGAACGCGATAAAATTAAGATTTACCGCAAGCAACATTAATTCAATACACATCAATAATATGATCATGTTTTTTCGATTAAGAAATATACCTGCCACACTAATTGAAAACAGTAATGCACTTACGATTAAGAAATGAGATAAAGGTATCATTTGTTACTTTCTCCTTTATCTAGCTTATTGTTGACAAGATTAGTGCTATCAAGATTATTCTTATCAACCGTATTCACAAGGTTCACTACATAACGACGTATAGCAGAGCGTTTTTTCACAAGAGTAATCACTAGCACTATAAAACCAACGATTGCGGCTACTGTTAAAAGAAAACTACGTATCGCCGAATCATAACCGTTAGCACTGGTATTTTCCGCTTGCAGTACGCCAAGAAATAACAATAAAGCACTTGTAGCCGAGAAAGTCTGCAGTGTTTTTGTCAACATCATTGTCTTTCCTCCGCTTTCATCTTAACGACACGTAAACGATCGCCCTTTTTAGTCTTTACTTGTTGTGATTGATTTTGCTTTTTAACGCCCTTACGGCGACGCAACGTTAATGCGATTGCCGCAATAATCGCAACCACCAAAATAACAGCCGCGATTTCAAAGGCTAATACGTATTCGGTATAAAGAACTTCACCTAAAGCTTTGGTATTATTTTCGCTCAACGACGCTGCTTCGGGTATCTGTCGATCAAATGCTTTCGACTTCATCACTAAAATCATTTCAGCCGCAACTGCAACGGCAACCAAAAGCCCCACGGGAAGATAGCGAATAAAGCCTTCTTTTAAGGTATCTATTTTAATATCGAGCATCATGATAACGAATAAAAACAACACCATTACCGCGCCGACATAGACCAACACCAACACTACACCTAAGAATTCAGCTTCAAGCAATATCCATGTTGCCGCACTACTAAAGAAAGCCAGTATCAAAAATAATGCCGCATACACTGGATTTCGCATCGTCACCACACCGACAGCCGAAAACAGTGTTACGGCTGAAAAAAGGTAAAATACAAAAAGCTCAAACGTCATTTTCTTTCCTGCTAATTCTTAAAGGCTTGTGTCTTGTGGTAGCTTGTCTTGTGGTAAAAGGAACGACCAAATTAGAAGCTCCTTCAAACGCCTATTTATACGGCGCATCAGCCGCTTTTCTTTTAGCTATTTCACTTTCGTGTTTATCGCCAAAAGCTAATAATTCATCTTTAGTAATCGTTGTACCTTCACGGTTTTCGTAGTGATACTCAAAAATATGAGTTTCTACAATGGCATCTACTGGGCAAACTTCTTCACAGAATCCACAGTAAATACATTTAAAAAAGTCTATATCGTATTTAGTGGTACGGCGCGTTCCATCGGCGCGTTCTTCCATTTCAATATCAATCGCCAACGCAGGACAAACCGCTTCACATAATTTACATGCAATACAACGTTCTTGACCATTAGGGTAGCGTCGCAACGCATGATGCCCACGAAAACGCGGAGATATTGGTGTTTTTTGCTCGGGGTATTGAATCGTTATTTTACGTTTAAACAGGTATTTCCCTGTTACACCCAAGCCTTGAAACAATTCAAATAAGGTAAACGACTTGATGAAATGTGTAATTGATCTGATCATATTGCCGCTCCTAGCCAAGGCTTCCAACCCAGTGCAATAGCAATTATCTCACCGAAAATCCATACCAACGTCACAGGAATCAAAATCTTCCAACCCAAACGCATGATTTGATCATAACGATAACGCGGAAAGGTTGCTCTAAACCATAAATAACAAAACAGGAAGAACATTGATTTCAATAATAACCAATGGAAACCATCGCCTAAAATTGCACCCAATACTGGAATATCGTTTAAAGCATCGCCAAATGGGGACAGCCAACCGCCCCAGAATAATAGCGCCGTTAAGGTAGACACCAAAATCATACTGGCATATTCCGCTAGGAAGAATAAAGCGAAAGCCATGCCTGAATATTCCACATGGAAGCCAGCGACAATTTCAGATTCTCCCTCTGCCACATCAAACGGCGCACGGTTTGTTTCTGCTACACCCGATATAAAGAACACAAAGAAAAGTCCAATCAACGGCCACACAAACCAGTTTTGAATACCGCCGTCTTGCGCTCTTACTATTTCAGTTAAATTCAAACTGTTTGCGGCCATGAGTACGCCAACTAAGGCAAAACCCATTGCAATTTCATAGGATACAACTTGCGCACCGACACGCAATGAACTTAAAATTGCGTATTTAGAATTAGATGCCCAACCCGCTAAAATGATACCGAACACATCTAAAGAGGTAATGGCCAATACTAACAACAAGCCCGCATTTACATTAGCCAGCACGCCACCATCCCAAAACGGAATGACCGACCACACTGCCAACGCAGGCGCTAACGCAAGCATGGGCGCGATAAAAAACACGACTTTACTCGCCTCTGTAGGAACAATAATTTCCTTAAACATCAGCTTTACAGTATCAGCGATGGGTTGCAACCAGCCTTTAGGCCCTACGCGGTTTGGCCCCATGCGCACTTGCATATAGCCGATGACTTTACGCTCTGCAAATGTTGTATAAGCGACTGCCAAAATTAACGGCAATAGGATAGCAACGATCTTCAACATGATCACAATGAGGATGCGTAAACCCTCTGGAAGAGACTCCCATATTGATATTAAAAAATCCATTAAATCACTATCTCGATTTCGCCATAGGCCGAGCCTAATAAACTACTTGCTTGCGTTCCCGATGCCAATAGAGCACAACCATCAGGTATTTTGTCATTAACCAACAGTGGAATAGAAACGACTTCATCGCCCTGCTTTACATTAATGGTTACAGGCACACCATGAGTACTTTCTTCTAACGCTGTTTGTAAACCTAAGCGCTCAACTTCTTTACCACTCAAATGAATCGCATCTTGTTCTGGCGCGCTTTTTTGTAAAGAGTTTGCACGACGCACCAAGGAATCCGCCGAATATTTTGCCACTTCACCAATGCGCTGCAGTTTATCTGACGATGCTTCATCTGGACGTGTGTATATTCCAGATACTTCAAAATCATTATTTACAGCGGGCAAATCATCGCAAATAGCCTTCAATTCATCGCGTACATCGGTTGAACTCACATAATCAAAACCTTCGACGTTCAACTTATTGCCCAGCACCCGTAATATTTTCCACGCAGGACGCGCATCAGAAAAACTCTTTGTTGCTGCACGAAAACTTTGCCAACGACCTTCGGCATTAACATAAGTACCCGATGTTTCCGAAAAGGCTGAACTCGGTAGAATAATATCGGCACATGACAGCATATTACCCGAAGCGTAGGGTGAAATAGAGATGACACACTCTGCCTGATCTATTACTTGTTTTGCTTGTTGAGCATTATCGCAATCAAAACTGGGTTCAACATCTAACAGAACAAATACTTTCTTTGTTTTATTGAGCATTTGAGTAACAGAATGACCTGCTTCCTCCACACTTTTGCCCGCTTCTTTACGATGCGGAACAGCGCCTGCCAGCCATGCACCCGCTGTATTTGCAGCATCTGCCAAATAACCTAATTTAGCACCGGTATTTTCAGCAATCAAGGATGCCAACGCGCGTAACGTTGAGTACGCGGGGTTTTGAACCGCATTATTACCTAATAATACCAGCGCGCCATTTGTACTATCTGCATTTCCTTTAGCAGCGCTCTGTAAATATTTGATAGCTTCTTTGTCTGACTTCGCGACTTTAATATCTTCCAACAAATCAGTTAAACCCGCAGGTATTTTTGCTTTACTCGCAGCAAATGAAGCTTTCGCTAGCGCGGCCAAATTATCCACCATCGCCGTGGGCGATGACACTATTTGTTGCGCCACATCATAGTTAAATTCTAATTCAAAAGGATTAACACACATTACTTTAGCACCTTGCAATACGGCTTTACGAATGCGGTGATTAATCATCGGCTGATCTTGGCGCACATTCGAGCCAATCAACAAGAATGCATTTTGATTTTCTAATTCGCTTATATCCATTCCCAACCATGGGAATAAACTCGCACTTTCTTGTTCGTTAAAATCAGTCTGACGTAAACGATGATCAATACTATTAACGCCAATGGAGCGCATTGATTTCTGCAGAAGATAAAGCTCTTCTAGTGTTGCACGCGGCGATGCAAGCACGCCAATTTCATCAGCTGTTACCATTCGAAAATAAGCAGTAACGGCTTCTAATGCTTCGTCCCACGTTACTTTCTTCCAGATCCCGTCAACTTTTATCATCGGCGATTCGGCACGATCTTCGGAATTTACCCCTTCATAACTAAAGCGATCACGATCAGAAATCCAACATTCGTTTATGTTTTCATTCTCACCTGCAACCACACGCACTAATTTTTTCTTAAAGGTATGCAAGTTCACATTCGAACCGACACTATCGTGCGATGCAATACTCGGGCTTTGAACCATTTCCCATGCGCGTGAATTATAACGCGATGGTTTTGCCGTCAATGCGCCCACAGGACAAATATCTATAATATTGCCAGATAATTCAGAAGATAGGCTTTGCTCAACAAATGTGCCAACTTCGACGCGATCACCACGGCCCATCAAGCCTAATTCTCTCATTCCCGCTATTTCCTCACCAAAACGAACACAGCGGGTACATTGGATACAACGCGTCATTTCTGTAGCAACTAATTCACCAATATCTTTATCGACAATCACGCGTTTAACTTCTTGATAAGAAGACGTGCTACCACCTGATGCCATCGACAAATCTTGCAATTCACACTCGCCGCCTTGATCACATATTGGGCAATCTAACGGGTGATTGATCAGCAAAAATTCCATCGTGTCTTTTTGTGCGGTCAACGCTTTTTCAGAATGCGTCCAAACCACCATACCTTCATTCACAGGCGTGGCACAGGCGGGCATTGGCTTAGGTGCTTTTTCAACCTCAACCAAACACATACGACAGTTTGCGGCTATCGACAATTTTTTGTGGTAACAAAAACGCGGGATATGAATATCACTTTCATCCGCGACATCAATTAGCATCGCACCTGCAGCAACTTCCATTTCTTTGTCGTTGATGGTGATTTTTACAGTGTCTACCACGTCTTTTTTAGTCTCTGTGCTCATTGTGTATCCACCATTGAGCAGCCGTTTTCAACATAGTAAACAAATTCTTCTCTAAAGTTTTGTACAAAACTCCACACTGGCATTGCAGCTGCTTCGCCCAACGCACAAATAGTACGACCTTCAATTTTATGCGCAACCTCATCCAGAAGATCAATATCTTCCATGCGCCCTTTGCCTTCTACAATCCGCGTCAATACACGATACAACCAACCCGTACCTTCACGACACGGCGTACACTGACCACAAGATTCAGAGAAATAGAAACGTGAAATACGCTGGAGGACTTTTACCATATCGGTGGTGTCGTCCATGACAATAACCGCACCCGACCCTAAATAAGAGCCTGCTTTCGCAATGGTATCGTAATCCATAGTAAGTCCCATCATCACATCGCCTTTTAATACAGGCACAGATGAACCACCAGGAATAACTGCTTTTAATTTATTGCCATTACGCACACCACCTGCCATTTCTAACAACTCTTTAAACGGCAGACCCATCGGCACTTCAAAGTTTCCGGGGTTATTTAAATGACCCGACACAGAAAACAGTTTTTCTCCGCCCGAACCCTCTACACCCATATCTTTGAACCATTCACCACCACTGCGTAAAATAGCGGGAATAGACGCTAAACTTTCGGTATTGTTAATGGTGGTTGGGCGACCATACAAACCAAAGCTTGCAGGAAAGGGGGGTTTGAAGCGTGGCTGACCTTTTTTACCTTCCAGTGATTCAAGCAACGCGGTTTCTTCGCCACAAATATAAGCACCTGCACCCAAAGAACCATGCAGATCAAAATCAATACCACTGCCTTTAATGTTTTTTCCTAAGTAGCCTGCTTCGTAAGCTTCTTTTACCGCCTGCTCAAAACGAATCGAAGGCTCATCCATGAACTCGCCACGCATGTAGTTGTAACCCACTGTCGCGCCAATGCAATAACCTGCTATCGCCATACCTTCTACCAAGGCGTGTGGATTAAAACGCAAAATATCTCTGTCTTTACAGGTGCCAGGCTCAGATTCATCTGAGTTACATACAATGTATTTTTGCCCCGGCATATTGCGTGGCATAAAGCTCCATTTAAGACCCGTTGGAAAACCTGCGCCACCACGACCTCTTAAACCCGACAGTTTGACCTCTTCGATAATGTCATCTATCTCTGTGCCATCTTTAAGGATTTTATCCCACGACTGATAGCCACCTGTTTTCAAATAATTTTCTAGCGAATACGCATCATCGCCGTATTGTTTTGTTGTGAAACAAACTTGATCAACCATTAGCTTGTCTCCTCGTCGTCATTATTGCTACTGTTATTGCTATCATCAGCAGAATCAGAAGCGCGTCGTTGACTCATTAAACCATCAAGAATCTCATCGACCTTTTCAATGGTTAAATGCTCATGATAAACATGATTTACCTGCATCATCGGCGCACCACAACAAGCCGCCAAACACTCCTCTTCTACCTTGAAGAAAAACTGCCCATCTGAAGTACTTTCACCCAATTTAACGTCGAGCTTATCTTCAATATGCTCTACGATTTTATCCGAACCATTTAGCATACAAGACACATTAGTACATACGGCGATGACATTTTTCGCCGCCGCTTTTTCATCCATTTCAAACATGGAATAGAAACTTGCCACTTCGTAGACTGCTATTTTAGGCAGACCTAAATAATCAGCAACTGCATCCATTTTAGCCGTAGAAAGATAATGATCCTCATGCATCACAGCGTGCAATGCTGCTAACAGTGCAGATTGCTTTTGATCTTCTGGATAACGCTTTAACCAGCTATCAATTTCTGCACGCTCATACTTACTAAGAACGTTAGTTTTTTTCGAATCGGGACTGCTAAGAGAAGACATTATCTATCCACCTCACCAAATACAATATCCATGGTTCCAATAACGGTAACCACATCTGCCAACATATGACCTTTTGTTAGCTCATCCATCGCCGACATATGTGCAAAACCTGGCGCACGTACTTTTAAACGATACGGCTTATTGGCACCATCCGACACGATATAACAACCAAACTCACCTTTAGGATGCTCAATGGCTTGATACGCCTCACCTTCTGGCAAACAATAACCCTCTGTTGCCAATTTAAAGTGATGAATCAAAGCTTCCATATCACCTTTCATGGTTTCGCGTTTCGGCTGTGTGATCTTATGATCTTCATGAATCACAGGACCTGGATTTTTACGCAACCAATCAACACATTGCTTAATGATTTTATTGGATTGACGCATTTCTTCAATACGCACTAAGTAGCGATCGTAACTATCGCCATTCGTACCGACCGGAATATCAAAATCAATCTGGTCATACATCGCATAGGGCTGTTTTTTACGAAGATCCCATTCGATACCCGAACCACGCAACATTGCACCTGTTAAACCTAACTGTAATGCTCGCTCTGGCGAGACAATTCCAATATCAACTAAACGTTGTTTCCAAATACGATTATCCGTTAACAATGTCTCGTATTCATCTACATATTCTGGGAAGCGTTGCGTAAAGTCTTCGATAAAATCTAAAACCGAACCGCCACGATTTTTATTTAATCGCTTAATATCTGCATCGTTATACCAACGTGCATTTTCGTGCAACGGCATGGTATCGGGCAAATCACGATAAACACCACCTGGGCGATAATAAGTCGCATGCAAACGCGCTCCTGATACAGCTTCGTAAACATCCATTAAATCTTCACGCTCACGAAACGCATATAAAAACATGGTCATCGCGCCCACATCTAAAGCATGTGCGCCAATCCATAATAGATGGTTTAGAATACGCGTGATTTCATCGAACATCGTGCGAATATATTGCGCACGAATCGGAGCTTCTATGCCCAACATTTTTTCTAGCGCCAGCACATAACCGTGCTCGTTACACATCATCGACACATAATCGAGGCGATCCATGTAACCAATACTTTGATTATACGGCTTACTTTCAGCTAACTTTTCTGTACCTCTATGTAACAAACCAATATGTGGATCGGCGCGTTGGATCACTTCACCATCCATCTCTAACACAAGGCGTAACACACCATGCGCCGCAGGATGAGCAGGACCAAAGTTTAGAGTAAAATTACGAATTTCAGGCATTAGGGTTGTTCCGCCTTACCATTTTGTTTACGAATAACACGTGGCACTAAAATACGTGGCTCAATTGAAACAGGTTCGTACACAACACGTTTTTTCTCTTCATCGTAACGCATATCAACATGCCCGATTAATGGGAAATCTTTTCTAAACGGGTGGCCGACAAAGCCATAATCCGTCAAAATACGACGTAAATCAGGATGACCGCTAAACATAATACCAAACAGGTCAAACGCTTCTCTTTCGAACCAGTTCACTCCATTCCAAATTTCTGTAACAGAATCAAGCATCGGGAAATCGTTATCATCACAAAAGACTTTCAAACGAAGTCTTTGATTATTCTTAAGCGATAATAAGTGAATCACTACTGCAAATCGCTTGCCTTCAAATTCAACCGCTTTTTGAGGCTCTTCCCCATCAAATGAGAATTCACGAGATACTCCACGCGTAAAACCACTACCGCCTGTTTCCCACTCCGAATCACCATAGGCAAGATAATCAACACCACATAGATCTATCAACTGTTCAAAATGACAACCTTCATCGTCACGTAAAAGTGTTGCCACTTCGAGCAAATCCTTTGGATTCACTTCAACAGTCAACTCTCCAAAATCAATATTGGATGACTCAATCTTTCCTGCACCTGCTTCGCCTGATTCAAAAACAGACTCCAGATGCGATTGCAATGCGACTAAAGACTCACTCATTAAGCATCGTCCTGTCGTGCAATTGTATTGGTATTACGGATCTTATTTTGCAACTGAATGATTCCGTAAAGCAAGGCTTCAGCCGTAGGTGGGCAACCAGGGATATACACATCAACAGGAATAATGCGATCACAACCACGCACAACGGCATAAGAATAGTGGTAATAACCACCACCATTTGCACAGGAACCCATTGAGATTACCCAACGTGGCTCTGCCATCTGATCGTAAACTTTACGTAACGCGGGAGCCATTTTGTTTGTTAATGTTCCCGCAACAATCAACACATCAGACTGACGTGGACTGGGGCGAAACAGAATACCAAAACGATCCATATCGTATCGCGACGCACCTGCTTGCATCATTTCTACTGCACAACAAGCCAAACCAAAGGTTACTGGCCACATTGAACCTGTGCGCGCCCAATTGATCAAACCATCTAGTTTAGCGGTTACAAAACCTTCTTTTAAAACGCCCTCTATTCCCACTCTAGCGCTCCTTTTTTCCATTCGTATATGAACCCAATAATAAGAATACCGAGGAAAATACTCATGGAAATCAAACCAAACAAGCCGATTTTATCGAGCGTGATAGCCCATGGAAACAAAAAAGCAATTTCCAAATCAAAGATTATAAAAAGAATAGCGACAAGATAATAACGTATATCGAATTTCATACGCGCATCTTCGAATGCCTCAAAACCACATTCAAACGGAGAATCTTTTGCAGTATCGGGACGGCGTGGCGCAATTAAAGCTCCTAGCAATAGCATCATCATTGCCATTGCAAAACCTACGCCTAAAAACACAAGCACTGGCAGATATTCTGCGAGCATACATTCTCCTTAAAACCATCTGTAAATATTATTATTATCTATTTAGAAAATTTTTTTTGATTAGTTTTTGATCATGACTAAATAAGCCATCATTCTAAACCAATATTATCTTTTAATTGATGGTGAATATACACTCATTTCTAACAAGATCACAACCAATGAACAAAATTATTTTTATATCCATCAATCACAAGTATTTATATGAAAAACCGCTTAGGCGTATCAAAGAAACCATATAAGCCAGAAAAAGCTTGGGGGTTAAGTTAGGTTACGTTTGATACCCGCTTTATTACAAGGATTAAAATCACAAACATTAAAATACTCGTTACAAATAGGGCAAAACAATATCTGCTTTTAGCGTTATCCTCCTAGACACGCTAGCGCAACCATTCTCCTCGAGTGGTATTTGGGGAGGCCTAATAGTGCAATAGTTAAGGATTATCAAAGGCCATTCTATTTTGATTCTGCCTGTATTGCATCAAGAACCTGCAACACTATCGCCCCATCTTTGCCGTTTAGCATATGCCCCTCACTCACAACCGCCGTTCCAGAACGACCTCTTAACGCCCAGATATTATTCATATCTTGACTGTTCGGCGGCACTACAAAATCAAATTTATTCACTTTTGTGACTTTTTTATTACTACGAATAATAGAGGCGTAATGCAAAACTGGATGAGGCTGATGATTCATCCAATAAAGGAAATTACTCGGAATCTCTTCTTTTAAATCAGAAAACAAACCGCGAGAGTTTTGCAACTCTTCTCCACCCGCAAAACTTGCCATCACTCCCAGCGGAGAATTACCCGCAATATACGAACATTAGCGGCAGGCGTACCTAAGTGCGGCGAAGCGATAGTAATTAACCCATTTACGGGCTGATGTCTTGGATCAATGGCGTACAACCGAGCAACAACACCGCCCGCAGAATGCCCCACTAAAGTCATTGACTCTCCTCGCTGGATATACAAATGATATAAATACTGCAAAAGAAGCTCTTCTTGAATCTGTAAATTAGATTGCGAGGGTAGGTTGACCGTATAAAAGACATCCCCTTTAACGTTTACATTACCCGGTATTAACATGGCTTGCGGGGTAAAACCGTAAGTACCTCCATCTCTCCACCCTGCTTTAACTAACGGCGTGGTAAAACCAGATTCTCGCCAGTTCATAGCATTGGATAAAAAACCATGCACCAGAACTAAGGTTCTTGCTTGAACACCAGAAGAAAATAAAAGAGCAAATAATAAACCGCTCGTAATCCAAAATAACTTGTTTTTAATAAACTTAGATACCATATTACAACCCATGACAATTCAATGTATTACCTTCGACCTAGATGACACATTATGGGAGTGCCACCCCGTTATCATGCATGCAGAAAAATGTTTTTATGCATGGTTAAAATCATCTTACCCAAAGATTATCGCAAAATACAGCGAAGAGGCGTTAATTAACCATCGTGTTGCTTTTATGCAAGACAACCAAGAACAAAAACACAATTTAACCTATCTTCGAAAACGCTGGTTAGAAATACTAGGTAATGAAACGGGCTACGATAACGACAGCATACTAATCGAAACAGGCTTTGAGATTTTCTGGTTAGCCAGAAATGAAGTCTCTTTTTTTGAAGGCACATTAGACGTTTTAGAGCAGTTATCTAAAAAATACACATTAGGCGTTATTAGCAACGGCAATGCAGACGTGCATCATATCGGCATCGGACATTTATTTGACTTCACCCTATCATCCGAAAAAGCAGGAATAAGCAAACCCCATAAAGACATCTTTCATAAAGCGATTGACTTAAGCCCGCACGACTTACATGAAACGGTCTACGTTGGAGACGACCCCGCTCGAGATATTATCGGCGCACACAACGCTGGCATGAAAGCCATCTGGTATAACCCCAAATTAAAACCTTGGCCAGGCGGTCGAACACCAGATGCTGTTATTCGTTCTATTCACGAACTAGAAGACAAAATTGTAAATTTATGACATGATAGGCATATAACAAAAACAAAAGTATCGAGACCTTTGCGCGAGAAATATGACGGATAAAAAATACGTAAATTCCCCCTGATTTCCATAAAAAGTTAGTCAATAGCCCTACTATTATCCTAATTTTTAAGAGAATCAGGAAAAATGACGCTATTTTTACTCCCCCCATGCTCTCCCGCGAAGGGCCTCACATCATGAAAAATCACGTATTTTACAAACAAGGGCAACACCTCAAATTAGGGCAACACTTTATCAATGCAGCATAGCTTATTAAGTGATACATCTCAGCGCAGTCGCGAAGACTGGGTTGATCGACTCTGGATTTCTGATCAGGAAGAAGATCAAGAGCTTGTCACTCATGCTGTCGACCTAATGCTGGAAACTCGCGCGATCGACCGTGACCCTCACGTCCCGCTCAGTTTGGATGTTGCCGATATTTTATGTAACTTACAGGTAGACCAAGTCACACTGATTGCCACGGTGCTTAGCGATATGAGACTAGGTGATATTTACTCTTTAAATGAAATTTCTGAAAAATACAATAGCACCATTGCGCTACTGGTTAAAAACATGCGCTGGCTACATAATTTTAAAGCACCTACGGGCAACGAAACACCCATTCCCGAACAAGCAGAACGCCTACGTCGCATGTTATTAGCGATGGTTGATGATGTCCGCGCCGTATTGATTCATCTTGCTTGGCGCTTACAATACTTGCGTTTATTAAATCGCGCTGAATTACACAAACGCCGCGCAACCGCACAAGAAACTATGGATATTTTTGTGCCGCTGGCTAATCGTTTGGGTGTCAGCCAATTAAAATGGGAAATGGAAGATCTATCATTTCACTATTTAGAACCCATTGTTTATAAACAAATTGCAAAATCTTTAGCGTCTAAACGTATTGAACGGGAAGCTTATGTTGAAAACTTCACCCAAGAATTACAATACCTATTAAAGGATTCCGGACTAAAAGCCGAGGTATATGGTCGCCCTAAACATATCTATAGTATCTGGAAAAAAATGCAACGTAAGAAGCTATCAATTGATCAGCTCTACGATTTACGTGCAATCCGCGTCGTTGTTCACGATGTAAGAGAGTGCTACACCACACTTGGCATCGTTCACGAGAAGTGGAAACACGTACCCGCCGAATTAGATGATTATATTGCTAACAAAAAACCCAACGGCTACCAATCGCTACATACGGTAATTATTGGCCCCAAAGGACGCTATGTAGAAATTCAAATTCGCACCGAAGATATGCATGTATTTGCAGAACTTGGAGTCGCCGCACATTGGCGCTATAAAGAAGGCGGCACACAAGATGCGGCGATGGAGCGAGTGGTTAGCTCATTACGCCAACTATTAGATAGCGATGAAAATGACAGCGAACTTTTAGAAGACTTTAGAGCAGAAATATTCCCTGATCGCGTCTTTACTATCACCCCACAGGGAAAAATACTGGAGCTATCTAAAGACTCAACACCGCTGGATTTCGCCTACGCTATTCACACCAGCATTGGCCATCGCTGCACAGGTGCAAAAGTTAATGGCGTTATTGCCCCACTTGATCACAAATTAAGAAACGGCGACCAAGTTGAGATAATCACCCAAAAAACAGAACAACCAAAACGTAAATGGCTTAATCCGTCGCTTGGCTATATTGGCTCTTCGAGTTCACGCAGCAAGATTCGGCATTGGTTTCGCCAACAAGATCACGAAAAAAACCTTCACGACGGACTGGAGATTATCGAACAAGAAAAACACCGCTTAAACCTTAAAAGAATTGATATTGACCCACTGCTTCAACGTTTTCATCAACAATCAAAAAATGAGTTTTTGATTGCGCTCGGGCGCGGCGATATTAGTATCGCACAACTAACAGCAGCGCTAGATATTCCAAAGAAAGAAGAAGTTAAATTCCGTAAAATCAGTGTTAAAGATAAACATGATGATCGCGGCATTCAAATAGAAGGCGTAAGCAACCTACTGGTAGAAATAGCCAATTGTTGCAAGCCTGTTCCAGGAGATGAAATTACTGGCTACATTACCATCGGGCGCGGCATAACTATTCATCGTGACGATTGCCCCAATATTGATGAAAAAAATCTCGGCCCCGAAAAATCACTGCGGTTAGCGGAAGCAAGCTGGGGAACAGAAACAACGGCTTACACCGTAGATGTTCAAGTTATTGGGTTCAACCAACCCGGCTTACTAAGTGATGTCGCAACAGTTCTTGCAAAAGAACAAATTAACGTCGTTAGCATCAATACAAAACGTGGCAACACAGAACTCATTTCATTACTGGATATTGCCATCCAGATAGAAAATACCGTGCAACTTTTTGAAGTATTAGAAAAGATCGCGCAATTACCGCATGTTATTGATGCCAAAAGACAGAACTAAATAACAACCTACAACCTTAGGCAAGAGGTATGACGGATTAAAAATACTTGCACTCCCATTCCCCATAAAAATTTTCTCAATGGCCCTGCTATTAACGTCCTTTTTAAAAGTAAAA
>DQUJ01000026.1 GCA_015662325.1 Leucothrix mucor
ATGATATTTCGGGCAAGCCGCCCGCAACAATAGAATGGGAATAACCTTTCCTGCACAGCTTACCCCTATAGTCCGCCATTCCTGCGTTGAGAAAGTAGTTACTTACATTTGTAAGCGCCTACTTCCTCGCCTTGAACTGACGAACTCTAGGGGTAATCTGAGCAGGAAAAGAATCTTTTAAATTCCATAAGGTGAATACTATAGAAACACATCTTCATTGGATGGCACATGCTTTAAAACTCGCTGAACGTTCTCGTTCTGAAGGCGAAGTGCCTGTTGGTGCGGTTATCGTTAAAGATAATCAATTAGTCGCAGAAGGCTGGAATCAACCGATTGAGAATCATGATGCAACGGCTCATGCTGAGATTATGGCGATTCGCTCGGCTGGAAAAGCATTGAATAATTATCGCCTGCCAGATACAACTTTATATGTAACATTAGAACCGTGCACAATGTGCGCGGGTGCAATTATTCATGCACGGATTGCTAACGTTATTTTTGGTGCGCCAGACCCAAGAACCGGCACAGCGGGTAGCGCAATTGATTTGTTTTCTAAGGATTATCATAATCACAAAGTGCTAGTTGAAGGTGGCATTATGCGGGAAGAATGCGGGCAAATACTAAAAGACTTTTTTAGAGAACGTCGTAACAATTAAGGTCGTAACAAAAATAATGAAAAGCATTAAAGAACAGAGTGAATAATCCTTATAAACCACCTGATAGCATGGTTATTTCTAAAGAAGAAAGTAGCCGTTATCGTCCGTCCTTTGGTTGGAAGTTTTATTTTTGGTTTAGTGTTGTAATGTTTACGCTGAATATTTTGTTGTTTGTTGTAGGCTCAATTTTTAGTATTGATTTAATCTCTTATAATCTAATGGATGTAGTCGATTTTATTGTCTGGTCTATTGCTACCATTGCTATTTTTGGTCTAGCTTGGTCACGTAAACTCTTCAGTTTGAAGTTTTGGCGCGTCTATTTCCATATTTTTATTTTATGGTTTGTTATCTATAGCTTAGTTGCTCCTTTTGGTTTTAATATGCCTAAATATGGCACTTTGCCAACGTTTACAGATTTATTGTATGAAACACCCTTCTTCTTTTTAACACTCTTGGGGCTGTTTAGTTACACTAATCGCATGAATGAGCTTTGGCGAAACTAAGGAAAAACTAAAAGGTAAATAAGATGAAACTCTTTTTAAAAATCATAATTGTGCTTGTTTCTGTTTTACTTTCTCTTTTTGGGGTTTCATTAGTCTTAATGATCATTGATGATAGCTTATCCGAGCTGATAAAATTCCTTTTACAGGATTAAATTTGGTAATTATGATTAAACATACATTTATTTTCAGCTTATTGTTCTTACTGATAGTAAGCACACCCGCGAGCGCAACGAATGATAAAACGTTACACTTTGTAGTTTCTACTGCAACAGGGTATCTAGCAGAAAGCATTATTCATAAACACACTAACTCTGATTTTAAACGCATCGCCTATGGCACTTTACTTGGCACAGTGCCTGGCTTAATTAAAGAAGTGGCGGACTCTAAAGAAATAAATAATACATTCAGTGGTGGTGATATGGCTGCAAATTTTGCAGGTGCGTTTGTCGGTTCATGGGTAGCGACTAAGGTTAATAGTCGCTTGATGGTGAGCCTTAAAAAAACGAATGATACCTATATGGTTGGTCTGATACTCTGGGATTAATAACTGATCAATCCAGTCTAAGTCACTCTATATCAATTATTATAGAGTGATGACTCAGTATAAGAACCCACAATTAAACAGGAGATTGTAAATGAATATATTAGCATTTGGTCCAAATGGTAGCGGTAAAGGCACACAGGGTGCAATTGTTAAAGAAAAGCATGGTCTTGATCATATTGAATCGGGCGCTATCTTCCGCGAACATATCAAAGGCGGCACAGAGTTAGGAATGAAGGCAAAAGCATTTATTGATAGTGGCGATCTTGTGCCTGATGAAATTACGATTCCAATGGTGTTAGAAACCTTAGCAAAATCAAAAGAAAAAGGTTGGTTGCTAGATGGTTTCCCGCGTTCATTAGTGCAGGCAGAAGCCTTAGATAAAGCACTAGATGAATCAGGCATGGCATTAGATGCGATTCTTGAAATCGAACTTGATCGAAGTATTGCGAAAGATAGAATCATGGGTCGTCGTTTATGTGCGAATGATAATAACCATCCGAATCACATTGCGTTTGATGCGATCAAGCCTGTTGAGAAGGATGGTGAGTTAGTGTGTCGTGTATGTGGTGGTGAGCTTTCAGCACGTGCGGATGATCAAGATGAAGATGCGATCAGTAAACGTCATGATATTTACTATGATGATGTGACAGGTACAATGGCAGCGGTAAATTACTTTAAAAATAAAGGCACGGCTAAAATCATCGCTGTTGATGGCACTAAAGGCATTAATGAGATTTCTGAAGAGATCATGAGCCAGATTGGCTAGCGGCTATGTAGATTCACGCTCTAACTGAATTAAAAAAGCCCGATTAAATTAATTTAATCGGGCTTTTTTGTGTTTCTCAATCAATAAATAGTGGAAAAAGGTTTAATCTTCGGCTGTTTCAGTGTCTTGATTATTGGTTGTTCCACGTCCGTTATCTATGATTAAGTCGCCTGTTGTTTCCTCATCAGTAGTAGGTGTAGAAGATGGGGGCTGTGTTTCATTCGGCGGAGTGGCTGTTGTGTTGTCTGTAGTATCAGCCTCGGGATTAGTTGTGTTGTCTGTAGTATCAGCCCCGGGATTAGTTGTGTTAGTACTCGTAGTTGTTCCACCGCCGCATGCAGTGAGTAATGCCGATAGAAAAATAACGGTACTGAATAATTTTAAATGTTTCATTTTGAACCTCAAATATTTTATGTTTACGTAAGTTTAGTAAAGTAATGTAAGTCGATTAATTAATCAGGGTTCTCAATAGTTTAAGAACCCTGATGGTGTGATCTAGTCTAGTTAGTCACATTAATGGTTAGTTTTGCCCAAGATTCAGCGCCAGCAGAGTCTTTAATGCCATACCAAATCTCGGCACTATCGGTTGCAACACCAGAGGCAACATAAACAATCTTGTTGTTTACAACTGTAAATGATCCTGTCCAAACATCACTTGTATCAAACAGTGTAAGACTATTACCAGAATCATTGGCCAACACATCAATCGTTATAGTGTCGCCTCTTTTAACTTGAGCCGCATCATCATTGGCTGTAGCCGTTACAGGACCGTCGACTATACTAATAGCCACTTTTGCCCAAGATTCATTTCCAGCGGGGTCTTTAATACCGTACCAAATCTCAACACTATCGGTGATCGTACTAGACGCTTGATAAACAATCTTATTATTACTTACAGTAAATGAGCCTGTCCAAACATCACTTGTATCAAAAAGTGTAAGATTGTTACCAGAATCATTGGCTAGTGCATCAATGGTAATTGTTTGTCCTTTCGTTACTTGAACAGCATCATTTTTGGCTAACACATTGGCCGAATTTTCCGTTACTGTTACCGTGACTTTAGCTACGCTTGATTCACCTGCTGCATTTAAAAGCTCGTACCAGAATTCATCTGTTCCTGTGAAGTTACTGTGTGGCGTATAGATTAACTTATTATTACTTTTGGTGATTGTGCCACTGTATGTTTCATCAACCCAGCCAAAGCTAAGCGCAGAACCTGTGTCATTCGCCATGACATCAATGGTGGCGGCTATTCCACTGTGAGCGGCTGCCGTATCATCGTTAGCCTTAAGAGTCACAGGGGCTGTTGAGTTTACGGTAACGCTAACAAATGCCCATTTCCACTGTAGACCAGGGGAACTTATACCGTACCAAAAACCATCTATACCCGTAAATCCTTGATTAGGCGTATAACGTGCTTTTCCATTGACGATTGCCACTTGGCCGTTGTTTGCACCATCGGCGTGCTCTAATGCTAAACCTACACCCGTATCATTAGCCAAAACATCTATAATAACTGCACTACCAGTTGATACAGCAATATCATTATTTGCTGCAAAACGTACGGTAGGTGTGTTGAGTTTGATGTTCTTTAACGCAATGTAAGAGCCTTGAATGGGGATGCCACCCGTTACTAACGATTGGGTCACCATACCTGGTTGACCATTTCGTGTATTAGCCGCAATAGCCGCTAAATCCATTTTGTAGAAAACACCACCATCTGTGTAGAAGTTGTAGTAAAACTCTTCTTTTTCATCAATATAACAGGTATGCGATTGCTTCGTACTTATCAGTCCTGCGGGCGTAAATCCTAATGGCAGATACTGTGAAATAGTCGGTCTATTGCTGTTGATGTTACGGATGACGCGGGTATAACCTACGCCATGATTGGTCGTTAATGCTAAGTTATGCTTTGCAGAAAAACACGTATGACCAGGACCTGATCGTATGCCTATATCTAGGTTGTTTACTATTTTCCAACGATTAACATCAACTATGCTAAGAGCACCACCTGCCATTCCTATATATAGATGTCTATTATTAGGCGCAAAATCTGCATTATGTCCACCCGGAATACCGGGGTAAAAACATTCTGTAGGGAAGTCAGCACCAGGGTCTTGATCTGGGTTACGTGCTAAACCTTCTGTAGTGAAAATCTGTTCATATCTTGCTGCTCTAGATAGACCTCCTCGGTTTTGCCCTCTATAGTTTGCTACACAAGCATCAATAATGCGGTCTGATTTTACCTTACTAAGCGGTATTGTACGTTGTAAGTTAAGGCGTTTAACCAGCTCTAAGCCGTTTGTAGTTAGTTTCATATGAAGCAGAGCATGAGGTTTACCCGTAAGATAATCAGCATCCGTAACACCTCTGCCCGTAGCAGGGTTCATATTACCTACATGCTCGCCTTCTTCTATGGCATAGAAATCTGACTGTTGGCTGCCCGGTAATGCTGTTCTATCTCGAGGGACAATTTGGTGAATAGACGTATTTGTTTTTAGATGATTAACTAATCTACTTTTAAGTTGAGTGCCATCATGCCAAACATTATATACCGATATTTGATTATTAGTTCGATCGATAATGGCAGCATAATCGGTGGTTAACCAGTAAGGATGGCCACTAATTTGATCTCCACCGTGTGATCCACTTGCTCTGGCACATTGGTACTTTGTTGCACCTGCAATGGTATTAGCATCGGCATGGCTGAGTAACTGTGTGCCATCAGTTAACGTACAGTCTACGTTTTCACCAATGGTTCCCATTATCTCATCGGTATCAACATTAATGAATGTACCCATAGGACGGTTACGCGCGACCATCAAGATGACATTGAATTTTTTGTTATAAGCATCACCCGAACGCGGCATATGGGTCAAATCGATTTTTTTTGAATATTGCATTGAGGTCGTATCGTTTTGGTCTTTTCTCAATTCAATCACATTAACGAAGCCAGAACCTTTAGGCACACCATAGATTTTACTGTTAAAGCCATTATCCGCATGGTGGCCAAGTATTCCCGGAACATCCAGAGCGTTAACTAGGGTCATATTCTCAATATCAATTTCGAGTATTCTATTCCCTGTTGGGGTTGTTGGCGTTGTATTGTGTTCATCAGCAAAATAAGCGTGAACCACATCACCAGGTGCTGAAAGTGCAGATTGTGACATAAAAAGACTGGAGGCTAATGTCAGCAACCCTAGTGCATATTTGCCTTTTTGTATCGATTTTTTAGTTGGGTGTTTCATATTTGAACTTCCTTAATTAGTAATTATTTGAATTATTAATAGAGACTTTTGCACGAGAGTATGGCGAGAGTAAAAATTTCGTAATTTTTCCTGTTTTTCTTAAATTAAAAATGAGGGTAATAGCAGGGCTACTACCGAGTTATTATGGAAATCAGGGAGAATTTAAGTATTTTTAATCCGTCATATCTCTCGTGCAAAGGTCTCTAATGACTAAACTATTCAATAACTGGCTAATTAGATAGCTGGAAAAGGATGAAAGGAATAAAACATCTGATTTAGAGATAGAGGGATATTTCTAGCAGATAAAAGAGAGCAACAAACAATATAATACATTGATCTATATCATGCATATTATTGGTGAGGGTTGAGTGTCGAGCTCTTTGTCTGAGAGATTTGAGATGCAACGAATGGCTATTAAATAGTAGCCGTTACCACCATGATCTAATCAAAGCGAGTTCAACGTTTACTCTTCTGCATTTTCTGTATCTTGATTATTTACCGTACCACTACCATTGTCTATGATTAAGTCACCTGAAGTCTCTTCTATAATACCCCAAGAAATTAGAGCAACATTTCAGAAAATCTTATTTCGATTTAGTTAAACTAA
>DQUJ01000128.1 GCA_015662325.1 Leucothrix mucor
CATTGTCAGCAGATTTATTAATTATTAATGTCACCATTAATACAATGATTATGTGGCACGCTGACAATACTTGTTTTATCGCTAAAAAAGGCATAGTCTAAGCGTATGAAAACGCCAGCTGCTCTCCCCTTCCAAAATGTAATTAGCTGTAATGCGTGCAGCTTAAAACACCTCTGTCTTCCAGACGGTTTAAGCCCAAAAGAATTAGAACAACTCGAATCTTCTATTGATAAAACAATTAAAGTCAAAAAGAAACAGCCCATTTATAAAACCAATGATACCTGTAATGGCATCTACGCAATTAAATCTGGCGCCGCAAAAACATCCATAAATTCAGATGGGCAAGAGCAAATCCTAGAGTTCCACCTACCAGGGGATGTATTAGGTTTTGATGCCTTTGCAACTAATTCACATAGCTGTGATGTTATTGCGCTCGAAGATACACTCGTGTGTCGAATCCCAATAAACACTTTTGATGATTTATGCGAAAAGCTATCAGGTTTTCGTAAGGTCATGCACCAACAAATTGGTAAAGAAATAGCGCATAGCCAGCAGTTACTTTTATCCCTAGGTCAACTCGATACAGAGGAACGCTTGGCCAGTTATCTTATACAACTAGCCAATCATTACCAATCACGCGGTTTTTCTAAAAACGAATTCATCCTTCCTATGTCTCGTCAAGATTTGTCTAATTATCTTGGAATGGCTGTCGAAACACTCAGTAGAATTCTTGCTCGCCTCACTAAAAAAGGCCTTATCAAAATAGAACAACGTCAAGTTATTATTTCTGATTTTGGCGCACTGGAAACCTTAGCACATGCTGCTACAAAAACGAATTCAATAACATAATAGTTTTTGAACCTTTACTATAAAACAGCGTTACCCTAACGTCGCGACAAAACCAGCCAACAGTCTTTTTACAAGTACTAATAATTTGATGCTAGAATCTAATCACGATAATAGTTAGAGAAGGTTTAAACATGATTCTTTCAAATATGGAATTCATGCCAGGCAAAAAAGTAACCAAACATCTTGGCCTTGTACAAGGAAGTTCGGTACGGGCGAAACACGCAGGCAAAGATATTATGGCGGGGTTCAAAAATATGTTTGGTGGCGAGCTAAAAGCCTATACCGAACTGTTGCATGAATCACGTGAAGAAGCGACTGATCGTATGATTGAGCAAGCAGAAGCAACGGGCGCAAACGCCATTTTAAACGTACGTTATTCTACTTCTAGCATCGCGGCAGGTGCGGCTGAGATTTATGTTTATGGAACCGCCGTCATACTTGATAGCACGGGGTAATAATGGAACAACTTATTATTACATTGTTTTTGCTTTCACTGGGCTATTTTTTCGGTCGTCATGCCGAGAAAAAACATTACAAAAGCATTATCAAACGCGAACAAACCATGAACGCCCTACCCGCAATCGCCAGTCGAATACCGCCCACAGATGCTTATTATGAACAAACCTTAGTCAGTGGCAATGTCGTGATTGCGAATGACTATTTCAAAACCTTTGCCGCAGGTTTACGTAACTTATTTGGCGGAAAAGTTAGCAGTTACGAAAGTTTATTAGATCGAGGGCGACGCGAAGCTTTATTGCGCATGAAGGAACAAGCCCAACATTTAAATGCCGATCTCGTCTTTAATGTAAAATACGAAACTGCATCAATTTCTAAAGGCAGAAGTAATAAAATGCCAATGATAGAAGTGCTTGCTTACGGTACAGCACTTAAAAAATTATAGACGATAACCTTAGCAACAACTCTAGCAGACAAAAAATACGTGTATTCAAATCCTAAAATCCCAGAAAATATCAACACCAGTAAAGAACACCCGTTAAAAGAGTTTTCGGCGTTACTTATCGGTGCATTAATATTAATCGTAACAGCAACGATTGTATTAGGATTTCTCGGTAGTTGGCTCGCAGGTAAAATTCCTTTTAGCGCAGAAGTTAACATTGCCAGCTTATATAAAGCGCCGCAAAAAGAAGACTCAGATCAACAACAAAAAATACAGTCGTATTTACAAACACTAGCGGATAAAATCCAAAAAACACAAAAAATGCCCTCAGAAATGAAAATCATCGTGCATTACATGGAAGGCGACACACTTAATGCCTTTGCTACTTTGGGTGGGCACGTAATTTTATACCGTGGCTTAATCAAAAAAATGTCGAGCGAAAATGCATTAACGATGCTACTGGCTCACGAGATTGCACATGTTAAATACCGTCACCCGATTAAATCACTGGGTCGAGGCGTTGCCGCTAGCATAGCCATCAGCACTATTTCTGGCAGTGTTGATTCAACCGCATTAGGCGAGGCAGGGTTACTAACGACACTGCAATACACCCGCGATATGGAACAACAAAGTGACGAAGAAGCGATGCACACGTTAAATACAATCTATGGACATATTGGTGGTGGCTCGGATTTATTTAAAGAATTTCAAAAAATGCGCGATCAAGAAGACATGCCAGAAGCACCCGCTTTTTTAAGCTCACATCCATTAGATCAACAGCGGATTGATAATTTTGAAACAATGGCAACAAAAAAACAGTGGAAACTAACGGGTAAACTAACCCCGCTTCCTGCTGTTTTCGATACAATTACGTCCTCCACAACCCCTGACTAAACCAAATATCTATGAAATATATTAAATGGATTACCGCCGTAGCAGGCTATTTCCTCCTCGACAGTTTATGGGGCGCATTTTTCGGTCTCATTTTAGGTAGCTTTATTAGCTTTAAACTATCCGGTGGATTACTCGGGAAAATAAGCGGCTTTGGTAACGTCGGCGGCATCAGTGGTTTTAAAACAAAAAGCCAAAATGTGTTTTTTAAAACAGTTTTTACATTAATGGGAAAACTCGCCAAAGCCGACGGTCGCGTATCCGAACAAGAAATTGCCCATGTCGAAAAATTCATGAATCAACTCGGCATGACAACACAACACCGTAAAGAAGCCATCGGCCATTTCCAAACAGGTTCTGATAACGACTTTGCCATTGACCCTATTCTGCAAGAATTTAATATCGCCGCCGCCCAATCACCCAACTTAAAACAGCTCGTAATGGTTTATCTCGTCGGCGTCGCAATGGCAGACGGAAAAATGCACCCCGACGAACTCAAACTGCTAGAAGAAATAGCCATGAAGATGGGCTATTCAACACAAGCATTCGAACAGTTACTAGCCATGTTACAAGGTCAAAACCAATTCCACGGCGGTGCATATCATCAACAAAGCGGGGGCGGAGACACAAACTACACATCACCCAATGCCCTGCAAGCCGCCTATCAAGCACTCGGTGCAAACGAAAAAGACTCCGATGCCGAACTTAAAAAATCTTATCGTCGTTTAATTAGAGAATATCACCCCGATAAACTGATGGGACAAGGCGTGCCAGAAGATATGATTAAGGTGGCGACGGAGCGTTCGCAAGAGATTCAGGCGGCGTATGATTTGATTAAGAAGAATCGTGGGATGAAGTAGTTTTTTTGATTTTTAGTGAGTGATTTCGTAGCTTACGAGCTGTGGATTTTCTATTTTGGCTATGCATTCACGCTACGAGTGGCTTTCTTGTCAACAGCAACAAGAAAGTCACCAAAGAAATGTGGAAACAATTATAAAGATGCAGTTCAAGCTAAGTACGTAATTTCATGCCCATCAGGGATGAGAGGAAGCTGGAAGATACCCCAATGTCATTAAAACAAGCCCTAAGCCTATGATTATTCTGTTGTAATGACCAGTATTTACTGACATAAAACCAAGGACTATCCA
>DQUJ01000176.1 GCA_015662325.1 Leucothrix mucor
ACAATCAGTCGATGCATTCTTCACCGAAGCACAGCAACGTAACCTACGCATGATTTGTGGCAAGGTGATGATGGACCGTAATGCGCCTGATGCTTTGTTAGATACGCCAGAAACTTCCTACACTGAAAGTCGTGACTTAATCGAAAAATGGCACAATAAAGATCGCCTACGTTATGCCGTAACGCCACGTTTTGCACCAACCAGTACGAACGAGCAATTAGCCCAAGCAGGGCGTTTATTGCAAGAATATCCTGATGTGCATTTTCAAACGCATATCTCGGAGAATAAAAAAGAATGCGAATGGGTGGCAGATTTATTCCCAGACCGTAAAAACTATTTGGATGTGTATGACCATCATAATTTGCTAGGTAAACGCTCAGTATTTGCTCACGGTATTCACCTAGAAAATCGTGAGTGGCAACGCCTAGCAGACACCGATTCTGCTATAGCATTTTGTCCTTGTTCAAACTTGTTTATTGGCTCGGGATTATTTGATTTACACAAATCGAATCACTACGGCGTTAAGACTGGGCTAGGCACAGATGTAGCGGGTGGTGATTCATTTTCAATCTTAAAAACAATTAACGAAGCCTATAAAATCCAGCAACTTCAAGGTAATAGCTTATCTGCCTTTGAGTCTTTATATATGGCAACATTAGGTGGCGCAAAAGCATTAGACTTGCACAATAAAATAGGTAATTTTGAAACAGGAAAAGAAGCCGATTTTGTGGTGCTAGATTATCACGCGACGGACTTAATGAGGTTTAAACTAGAGCAGTGTGATAGCATTGAGGAACGCTTGTTTTCGCTCCTAATGTTGGCAGATGATCGAGCAGTAAAATATACATTTATTATGGGGAATAATACAAATGCCAAGAGCAAATGATTTAAAAAAAGGAATGATTATAGATTTTGATGGCGTTCCACACGCGGTAAAAACCATCGATTGTAAAAGCCCGTCATCACGCGGAGCTTCAACTTATTACAAAATCCGTTATAACAACCTGCAGACAGGTCAAAAACGCGATGAGTCACACAAAGCAGAAGACATGCTTAAAGAGGCAGATTGCATACGCGTAAAAGTTTCTTACTCGTATATGGATGGCGACGATTATGTGTTTATGGATAATGAAGATTACTCACAGCACACTTTAAGCGCGGAAGATCTTGGCGATCAGGTTGGTTATATCACCGAAGGCATGGAAGAGATAACGGCTTTGTTATTAGAAGATAATATTATTGGCGTGGAGCTTCCTTCAACCGTTTCCTTAGAAGTAACCGAAACCGCACCACGATTAAAAGGTGCAAGTGCGACAAACCGTGATAAGCCTGCTGTTTTATCGACAGGAATTACCGTGCAAGTGCCAGAATATTTAGAAGTAGGTGAAATTATTAAGGTACACACAGGCACGGGTAAGTTTATTTCTCGGGATAATGAGTGATATACGTTCGATAATAGGGCGCTTATTTTATGGCGTAGTTTAATGTAAATGCATGCCTATTTTTTCTATATCTTAAAAAGATCATCTACCATAAATGATTATAGTCATCATGTAAAAGTGGGGAAGAGTGCT
>DQUJ01000049.1 GCA_015662325.1 Leucothrix mucor
GCAAATAAAAGATGCCTGCCATCCACGACATGACAAATAGAATATGAAATGTTTTTAACCACAACATCATTTATACCTCATAATAATTAAACCTGCGCGGTAGAATGGCATAGCTAAAAGTAAAAAGACAACAATCACTAATCAACCTTAAACAATATGCTCTTTGAATCCACCCATTCTGACTTTAACCTGCTTTTTAAAACTAAACTGAGTCAAATGCTCAGCCCAGATGAACTTAGGCGCATTTATTCTGGTTTTATTTAATAGTATGCAAGAATCTCTAGTATCCCAACTCGAAACTATTATCAAAACCTAACTGCTGATAAAATCCAAAGCGCGCTATCTAGCTACCGTTAATATCCACAGATTAACGCAGATTTAAAAAACAGTATTCTTTGTTTCTAAATCGGTGAATTCTACGTAATCTGTGAATTGTTTTAAATATCATTTTAAATATGATTTCAATATATGAGGTGAAGAATTGACTACAAATACCATCTTCTGGCACGATTACGAAACATGGGGCGTCGACCCGCGACGTGATCGTGCGGTGCAATTTGCAGGTATTCGTACCAACTTAGATTTAGAAGTGGTCGGTGATCCAGTGATGTTTTATTGCAAACCCACCACCGATTTTTTACCCCACCCCGATGCGGTTCGAGTGACAGGTATTGCACCGCAATTAGCCGATAGAGAAGGCACAAACGAAGCCGAGTTTTTTGGTCGAATCAACGAGATATTTTCCATCCCCGGAACTTGTGGCGCAGGCTATAACAGTATTCGTTTTGATGATGAAGTGACCCGTTTTGGTTTTTATCGTAACTTTATCGACCCTTATGCACGTGAATGGCAAAACGGCAACAACCGCTGGGATATTCTTGATTTAGTCCGTATGACGCATGCGCTTAGACCTGAAGGCATCAACTGGCCAACACGAGAAGATGAAAAAACAGGGGAAACTGTTACCAGTTTTAGGCTCGAACATTTAACCGAAGCCAATAATATCGAACAGGTTGGCGCGCATGATGCCTTGGTCGATGTAAAAGCCACTATCGACATCGCACGATTGATCAAAGAAAAACAACCGCGTTTATATGATTTCTATTTTAATCTACGCATTAAAAGTAATGTGGCACCACTACTGAACACTCATGTTGATTTAACACAACGCAAAACTATGTTGCATGTGACGGGCATGTTTCCCGCCAATCAGGGCTGTATTTCACCCATCGTTCCGCTAATGGTTCACCCCGTTAATAAAAACGAGATCCTTTGTTACGATTTGCGCCACGACCCTAGTGCAATGTTAGAAATGAACGTCGATGAAATTATCGACAACCTTTATAGACCCCGTGCAAAACGTGACGAAAATCATCAGCACATTGCCATCAAAGGCATTCACATAAATAAGTCACCTGCGCTTTCACCCATCAATACGCTCACCGATGAACTAGCAGAACGCTGGGGAATTGATTGGCAAGTCATCGAAGTCAATAAACAAAAACTGTTAAATGATGAAACACTGATTCGACGTTTAGAAGAAATGTGTACTCGTAAACGAGACTCAGGCGATTGTGATGCTGATTCCAATCTTTATGGTGGATTTATCAGTAACGATGACCGCAAACTGTGTAACCGCGTATTAACATCATCCCCCGAAAAATTAGCCAACTGGACACCTGATTTTAAATCAACCCGCCTGCAAACCCTTTACCCGCGCTATCGCGCCAGAAACTGGCCAGAAACCTTAAACGAAGCAGAACAACTCCAGTGGCAAAACTTTTGTCGCGCACGTTTATTTGATGGTGAATATGATTGTCCGCTAACGGCTGAACAGTTTCAACAACGCTTAGATGAATTAGCACTGGATGATGATTTAACAGAAAGGGAACACAAGGCGTTAGGAGAGTTAGTAGCTTGGGTACAGGGATTTATGTGAATTGGCAAAAATAGCGTTTAGAGTCTTTCTTTATTACTTTATTGTCTACGGTATCATTGGCGTACTGATTGTTTTTTCAGAAGGACTTTTTGACTATCAGTCATACGGTAACTTCTTTCAACGCACGTCCATCATTAGCTTTCTAATGGCGTTTTTAAGTACCGCATTATTTGCATTCTATTCTTTAATCTCCAGCTTTTTTACTTTAAGCACTTTTGATCCTTTAATGTGGAAAGTTTATACTGTGCAAATAGTATTTTTTATACTCGCGATCATTGGATTTCAAAAAAACAATAAATTTATTTTGCTCATTGCAGGGCTTCTACCGATTGTTTCTGCAATTATTGAGCTACTGTTCTAAATTAAGTCAACAAGCTCAGGAAACTACAAAAATAACACCTGAGCCTGTCGAACGGGTCGAAAGTTAGCGCATTTTAGTCCCACTAACTCTCTCGTTCTAACCCGCTAATGAGAACCCGACAAGTTTTTATCTGATCTCTCAGTGTCCTGATTATTGCTCGTTCCACGTCCATTGTGAATAATTAACTCATGTGAATCAGTTGTCGCTGTAGGCGTTATTTCATTGTTGGTTGTAGTGTTAGATGTGCTAGTAACAGAGTTTTCTGCACCTCCACAACCCGCAACTATAATTACAATTGATACTAGACCGACTAAATTTTTTAATGTTTTCATTTTAAACCTCTAAATATTTTTTATATTTTATTAGGAATGATAATAAATTATCATTCCTAATTTATTATAGTTTATTAATAAACTATTAATTTACTTCAACTAATACCTGACCCCAAGTAAACCAACCTCTCGAATCGGTAATTTGATACCAAAATTCTTCAGTCCCTGTAAACCCAGTAGTAGGCAGATACGTTATCTTATTGTTAATAACTGTGGCAGTACCATTACTGGGTGGGTTAACTAATGTAATCGTCAACCCGCTACCAATATCATTAGCGATAACATCTACAACAACAGCAGAACCATTCGATGTAGCATAATCAGTAATGCCTTTTAGTATGACTTGGGGTGGCTGAGTTACATTAGAAACAGTCACTAATATTTGTGCCCATGTATACCAACCGCGTGAATCAGTCACCTGATACCAAAATTCATCAGTCCCTGTAAAGCCACTATCCGGCTGATATTTAATTTTGTTATTTACGATTGTAGCGACACCATTATTAGGCGTGTTAACCAACGATATTGTAAGACCATTACCAATATCATTGGCAACCACATCAAGCGTAATTGCAGATCCATCGGAATTAGCCGCATCACCAAATGCTTTTAAAGTAACAGGGGGTTGCGTTGATGTAACCGTAACAATCACTTGAGCCCAAGTGTACCAGCCTCTTGAATCAGTCAATTGATACCAAAACTCATCTGTGCCGTTATAACCATCTTTAGGCGTATAATCTATCGCATTATTATTGATTGAGACAGTACCATTCGCTGGGCTATCAACCAATGTAACCGTTAAACCATTGCCTACATCATTAGCCAACACATCAATACTAATTTGTTCTCCACTACTGCTTGCGGTATCTTGATTACCTTTTAGTTCAGGTGCGGGTGTATTTGAATCAATATTATCCAGATTGATATAACTACCTTGGATTGGAATACCACCGGTATAAATGGAATCAACTACAGCCATCGTATCAAGATCCATTTTGTAAAATACGCCACCATCAGTGAAAAAGTTATAATAGAAATCTTCGCCTTCATCAACATAACAAGTATGTGACTGATAAGTATCGGTCAATCCTTCTTTTGTAAAACCAAGCTGGTATCGCTGATAAAAACGCATATCAGGTCGCGCCGTACTAACACCATCAATGACTCTTACAAAGTCAGCACCATGCGTCGTAATGATAGCCATATCGTGTCTTTCAGAAAAACAAGTATGACCTGGACCCGTGCCTACGCCTACATCAACATAGTTTTTAATAGTCCAACGATCTACATCAATAATCGCCATTGCACCACCTGCCATTCCAACATAAAGATCTCTGTTATTTGGCGCAAAGTCTCCGTTATGACCACCAGGAATTCCCGGATGAAAACATTCTGCAGGGAACGTTGTATTACTTTGTTGGTTTTCATTGGCACTAATACCTTCACGTTGAAAAAGTGCTTGGTATCGTTGTGTTCGTAATCGAATATTAGCATTGCTATTAATAGTGCTTGGCGTTCCTGTAGAGCGATAAATATTAATACAGCTCTGAAGAATTCGATCTGATGTCGCCCTATCGGTCACTTGGGTACGCTGTAAATCAATACGGCCAATCATGATCAAACCATTGCTTGTTAATTTCATTTTAATTAATGCATGTGGAATGCCGTAGCTTGTGCCATTACCATTGTTCCCTTCTTCAATCGCATAAAAATCTGCTTGTTGGCTACTCGGTAATGATGTTCTATCACGCGGTATAATTTGATGAATAGATGTGCGAGTGGGCAAATGATTAACCAAACGACTTTTTAATTGAGAACCTTCTTGCCAAACATTGTAAACCGAAATCTGTCGATTGCTTCTATCAATGATGGCGGCATAATCAGGTGTTAGCCAATAAGGATGACCAGAGA
>DQUJ01000099.1 GCA_015662325.1 Leucothrix mucor
GAAGATGAAAGTGTTGCGATTGCATTAAATGAGCAATACTCACCACGCTTTGCAGGTGATGAATTGCCAACATCACTCGTTGCATGTGCTGTTTCAATTGCTGATAAGCTTGATACGTTAGTGGGTATTTTTGGTATTGGTCAAGCACCGAAAGGCACCGCTGATCCGTTTGCACTTCGTCGTGCTGCGATTGGTCTACTGCGTATCATTAAAGATAAGAACCTTGATCTTGATACCCTTGAATTAGTTAAATTAGCGCAAGCAGAATATGCAGATAAATTAACGAATGACAATGTTGCAACGGATGTGGTGGATTTCTTATTCGCGCGTTACCGTGCAACTTATCAAGCAAATGGTTTCTCGGTTGAGTTGATTCAATCTGTGTTAGATCGCCGTCCAACTAAGCCACTTGATTTTGATAAACGTATTCAGGCCGTTGCCAAATTCCAAGCATTGCCAGAAGCAGCACCAATTGCAGCTGCGAATAAACGTATCAGCAATATTCTTGCGAAAGTAAAAACAGAAATTAATAGCGATATTAGTGCTGATTTAGTCTGTGAAGACGCTGAAAAGGCATTATCTGAAAAATTAGTGTTGCTAGAATCGTCGCTAAGCCCTTTATTTGCTAACGGAGACTACGAGTCTGCCTTGTTTGAATTGGCTTCTCTACAAGCTCCCGTGGATGATTTCTTCGATAATGTGATGGTAATGGCTGAGGATGAAGCGGTTAAACAGAATCGTTTAGCAATTTTGAACCGCTTACGTAACTTATTCTTACAAGTGGCTGATGTGTCAGTTTTGTAATGTTTGACGTTAACTAAACTTTAAAAGCCTCGCAATGATAGCGGGGCTTTTTTGATTCCTTTTGCTTTAAAGTTATCTTTTATTTTTTAGGAAGTAGATCCATTCATCAAGCGTATCTTTGGCGATGTTATTAAAGTTGTCTACTTTAATGATATACTATTCAGGGTAAATTTCATGAATATTTTCTTTTTTATAGAGTGTTTTTTGAGTCTCAGAAAGATCTAGAATGCTGTGTGTGTGGATTCCTGTAAACTCAGTTTTTCCGTAGTAGATGTAATTATCACCAATGCCTAAATTGAAATAAACGATATTAACAGAGATAACTTTGGCTATTTTTGAATAGGCCTCGCCCAGATTAATATCCTCGGAAATCACCTTTGAAGATCCGTAAGCAAGGCGGTGTAAGTAATCATACTCACTATCGTATTGCACTTCTATTATGATGATTTCATTAAGCAGCGTTTTAACCTTAAGATCCACGCGGTTATACTTGTTATTTTAAGTATCTTTGTTACTTTAGCTTTCAAGTATATCTAAAATAGTAATGTCATCACTGAGTAATTCACTAAGAAACCCTTCTAAAATTTCAAAGTTTCCTTTAGATCGCAATAGTTTTTTCATCGCCCAATCAAAACTTATTAATCGTCTCTTTGCCATTTTACATTCTCCTTGTTGCTTTATTTTCAAACAATTGCACTTGATTTTTAAAGGGAGTCAAAAACAAAAAAGGCGACTAGATAGCCGCCTTTTTAATGAAAATAGAATTTAAATTAAGATTTATTCTCTATTTTCTTGTTATCATTTTTAGCGCCTAATCCTTGTTTCTCGATTTGACGGAAAATAATTGTTTGCTGGATTAATGTAACGATGTTACTCATTAACCAGTAGATAACCAGCCCAGCTGGGAACCATAGGAAGAAGAACGTGAACAGAACTGGCATAAATTTCATGATTTTCTGTTGCATTGGATCTTGAACCGTTGCAGGTGACATCTTCTGAATGAAGAACATACTGATACCCATCAAAACAGGTAAAATGTAGTACGGGTCTTGCACTGATAAATCGTGGATCCATAAAATAAATGGTGAGTGGCGCAGTTCAACCGCTTCCATTAATGACCAGTACAATGCAATGAAGATAGGCATTTGTAGTAAAATAGGGAAACAACCGCCAAGTGGGTTTACTTTCTCTTTCTTATACAGTTCCATCATTGCTTTAGATACTTTCTGCTTGTCTTCACCGTAGCGATCACGAAGCTCTTGAATCTTAGGCTGTAACAAACGCATTTTCGCCATTGACGTGTATTGCGCTTTTGTTAGTGGGTACATACCGCCTTTTACTGTGAAAGTAATAAGAATGATTGCAAAACCCCAGTTGCCAACAAAGCCGTGGAAGAATACAAGTAATTTGAATAAAGGCTGTGCAATGAACCATAACCAGCCGTAATCAACGGTTAAATCAAGATGTTGACCCACTGCGGCCATTTCATTTTGAAGCTTAGGACCAACCCAAAGCTGACTCTTTAGTTCAGCGGTTGTATTTGCTTGAACTGTTTGAGCTGACGATTTAAACCCGATAGCGCCTTCAGTGCCACGAACGATATTTGAGTAAAGCACATTGTTTTGAGTTGCATCAGGTACCCATGCAGAAACAAAGTAATGTTGTAACATACCCACCCAACCACCAACGGTTGCTTTGTTTAAGTTTGCATCTTTCATATCGTCGTATGAATATTTCTTGTAACGCGTTTCGTCAGTCGAATACGCTGCACCACGGTAAGAGTGCATGCCTCTCATTCCAACAGATGCAGTATCTTGGATTGTTTCTCTAATTTGCCCGTATAGTTGAATGTTTAACGGCTCAGCCGTTTTATTCTCAACATGGTAAGTTACAGCAACAACATATTCACCACGTTTTAGTGTAAAGGTTTTTGTAAATACATTTCCTTTTACATCCACATAACGTAGTGACGTAGAGACTTGATCTTGCCCTTCTGTGATAACTGTTTCAGCATTAGCCGCTTTATAATAAGGACGACCTTTTTTATTTGAATCTGGGCCATCTTTACCGATCAAGCCACTTTGTGCAATGTAGCTAAAGCCATTGTCAGTATTTAATACTTTAAAAGGTTCGTCTGAATCTAGCGCAACCGTATGCTCTAGTAGAGCGCCTTCAACAACATCGCCACCAATTACTGAGATTAAAAGGCGTAATTTATCATTTTCAATAGAAATTGTTTGCCCTTTAACTTCTGCAGTTGCAGGTACATCCGTGTCAGTTGTTTGAACATCTGTTGAAGCAGGCACATCTGAACTATGGTTCGATGTACTAGGCACTGATGATACCGTATTTGTTGTTTGCTCAGTCTTTTGTGCAACTGGCGCTGGGTTTTGCTCTATTTCCCAAGCTTGATATAGCAAAAAGCTAACAAACAGTAGGGCAAGCAGAAGTAAATTACGTTGTGATTCCATAACGGTTTCTAATCTCTTTTAGTGTTGGTACAATTATTTAAGTCGTTTTGATCCGATTTATGTTGATTCTCATGGTGTTCTTGAGCGCAACAAGGTAGAACAGGATCATAACCACCATCATTTAATGGATGGCATTTTATAAGACGAGAGCCTGCAAGCCAACATCCTTTTACAAATCCATGCAAATTAATTGCTTCAATCGCATAATGAGAGCAGGTTGGCGTAAAACGACAACGCGGTCCGATCAGGGGACTGATAATTAATTGATAAGCGCGTATGAACTTAACGGCTAACCATTGCAACGCTGAATTAATTTTCGCCATAATTTATCCAAAATTTTATTAATTTCTTCATTTGATAAATCAGCAATACCGGCTTTTGCAATAACGACAATATCGATTGCGGGTAATTGGTGTTGTTGATGGCGGAATTGTTCTCTTACGACGCGACGAATACGATTTCGTCCAACAGCATGTTTAATATGCTTTTTCGGGATTGCCATGCCAATTCTAGGGTGATTCAGCGTGTTTTTACGGGCAAGTAAAGTCAGGTGTGGAGAGACAGCAGGAATTGCTTGTTTAAATACGGGTTGAAAATCTGCGGGAGTTAGCAAGCGCAACTCCCGAGAGTACGAATAATTTATCACGTTTGATAAATTATGCGCTTAAGCTTGCACGGCCTTTAGCACGACGACGAGCTAGTACGTTACGACCATTTTTAGTCGCCATACGAGTTCTGAAACCGTGTGAACGTTTACGCTTAAGATTACTTGGTTGGAAAGTACGTTTCATGCTCTTATCCACTTCTTAGTTGAGTACTGTTACAGTAGCTAATGTTTTTGAACTTTAAAAAGCTTACCTTATTAAAAGGAGCTTATTAAAAGAAGAAAAGACTAGCCGGTTAAAAAGAGAGCGAATTCTATGTATTAGTCGACTAAAAGTCAATCAAAGAAGCTTCTTTCAAGTTGAATAAATTCTATCCAATGCGAACAAATCTTAATAAAAACAGTTGTTATGCACGTTGAATAGCTTTTTAAACTATTCCCGACCAAAAGTCGAGGTGAGGGGATTATATAGAAGCGTCATTAATAAGCAAGGATCTGATCGTAATCTTTTTGTGATTTGTTTAAAAAACACGCGGTAATGCACAATCTGATCTTTTTTTCTTTTTTGTAGATGATCTTCTAGCACTTATTCGATCTTCTAGGTAGAATTATCCACCCTAAATTTTTTACTGGAGTTAGTCTATGTCCCTCTCTATTTGGCAAGAATGTTTATCACAATTAAAAAGTGAACTGTCAGCGGGAGATTTTAGTACATGGATTCGACCTATTCAGGCGGATTTTGCTAACTCTATTTTGAGTCTTTACTCGCCTAATAAATACACATGTGAATGGGTGCGCGATAAATATATCGAGATAATTGAAGGTAAAATTCATCAAATCGCGATACAAGAAAACGTCTCAAAACCAATCCAAATTAAATTAAGCGTGGGTAGATCAGGCTGTCCAGGAGAACAATCCACTGTAAAAAGAGCGCCGATTCCAGCGGTGGCGCAAGGTACAACTCAACCTTGGGAATCAACCACAAGACAAACAACTATTGCTCATAAAAGTAACCTTATTAAGAAATATACCTTTGAAAATTTTGTCGAGGGTAAATCAAATAACTTTGCTATCGCAACTACGCAACAAATCGCAGATAACCCCGGCGACGTTTACAACCCGCTTTTTTTATACGCGCACCCTGGGTTAGGAAAGACTCACTTACTTCATGCCGTTGGCAATGCGATTGTGGCAAGTAATCCTGAAAGCAAGGTTGTTTACATTCGTTCTGAACGTTTTGTTCAGGATATGATCAACTCTATTCGTAATCATACGATTGAACAATTTAAAGAATATTATGCGTCACTTGACGCCTTGTTAATTGATGATATTCACTTTTTTGCGGGCAAAGATCGCTCTCAAGAAGTGTTGTTCCAAACCTTTAATTCAATGCTTGATGCGCACCAGCAGGTTATTTTAACCAGCGATCGTTTTCCAAAAGAAATTGAGGGGATTGATGAACGTTTACGCACACGTTTTGGTTGGGGACTGTCAATTGCGATTGATCCACCTGAGCTTGAAACGCGCGTTGCGATTTTAATAACAAAAGCAGAAGAGCGAGGATTAACGCTACCTGATGATGTTGCTTTCTTTATCGCGAAACGTCTAACGATCACCGATGTGCGTGTATTAGAAGGTGCAATTGCAAATATTTCAGCAAAAGCCCAGTTTACGGGCCATGATGTGACGATTTCATTGGTGCAAGATGCGTTACGCGATATGTTAGCGGTTCATACTAAACAAGCAACGATTGAAAATATCCAAAAAGTAGTGGCTGAGCATTATCGCATTAAAATTTCTGATATGTCCTCAAAACGCAGAACACGTACAGTTGCACGTCCTCGTCAAATTGCAATGGCACTCGCGAAAGAGCTGACACAGCATAGCTTACCTGAAGTTGGCGAAGCGTTTGGCGGTCGTGATCATACGACGGTATTACACGCTTGTCGTAAAGTCGTAGAGTTATGCCGTGAAAATAGTGATATAGAAGAAGGTTACAAAATTCTAATTCGCAACTTATCGATGTAATTTCTTAATGTTTTTATTTCTCGTTCCCACACTTCTGCGTGGTAATGAATGCTAAATGCAAATGATCGCTTTTGTAGGTCGTGGATTTATCCCGACAAACTAACTTGTTGGCCTAAAGACCAACCAACATAAAAACATAACTCTTTGTTGCCATGCTCAGCGTGATAATGCGCTTACAAATTAAAGGTTTTATTTATGCAGTTTTCTATCTCTCGTGACAAATTTTTAAAACCCTTACAACTCGTTGTTGGCAGTGTTGCTGGCGGTCGTGCAACGATGCCGATCATGGGTAATATTTTATTAGTCGTTAAAGATGGGCTATTAAGCTTAACGGGTACTGATTTAGAAACCGAGTTAATTACAGAAATCGTCTTAGAAGACAGCACTGAAAATGGTGACATCACCGTACCAGCGCGTAAATTGTTAGATATTTGTCGTGGCCTGCCAGATTCTTCACAGATTAACTTTCAAGTGAAAAATGAGAAGGTCATTCTCCGATCGGGGCGTAGTCGTTATTCACTTTCTTCGCTTCCTGCGATTGATTTTCCAAACATTGAATCCTGGAATAGCTTGTGTGAATTTTCTGTTTCCCCTATTGAATTTAAAAAACTCATTGCATACACGCAATTTGCAATGGCAAGTCAAGATGTGCGCTATTACCTTAACGGCATGTATTTTGAAATTGCGGATAACAGTTTGCGCAGTGTGGCAACTGATGGTCATCGTCTTGCATCGTGTATGATTGAACTCGCGGATGGTGTTGCTAATCAATCAGTGATTGTACCCCGCAAAGGCGTTGTTGAGTTAGTGAAATTACTTGATAGCGACCAAGGTATGATCACACTACAAATTGGGGGGAATAATTTACGCGCGATTATTTCTGGGTTCATCTTTACCACCAAGCTCGTTGATGGACGTTTTCCTGATTACCGACGCGTTATTCCGCGTAATGGTGATAAAGAACTTATTGCAAGCAGAGAGTCCCTTAAACAAGCCTTTGCGCGTGCTGCTATTCTTTCTAATGAAAAATTTAGAGGTGTACGTTTAATGCTATCTGAAAATCAATTGAAAATTACAGCGAACAACCCTGAGCGCGAAGAAGCGGAAGAGTTTGTCGATGTAAATTATGCGTCTGATCCCCTAGAAATTGGCTTTAACGTGACTTATTTATTAGATGTGTTAAATACCTTAAAAAGTGATCTGGTTAAAATGACGTTGAGCAGCAGCGATCACAGTGCCTTGATTGAATCTATTGAAGGCGATGATAATGCGTTGTATGTGCTCATGCCTATGCGTTTATAGAAGCGCTATTGTGGCGGTTAGTAAGTTACTTATTCATCAATTCCGTAATATTGAAAGTGCAAATGTTGAGTTTAACCCTAAAACAAATATTATTTATGGTGACAATGGCAGTGGTAAAACATCACTGCTTGAAGCGCTTTGTTTTATCGGTTTAGGTCGTTCGTTTCGAACACATTTAACCAGTCGCGTCGTCCATCATCAGCACAAAGAATTTATCCTCTACAGCGAACTTTCTGACGACTTTAAAACGATTCCTATTGGCTTACAAAAATCTAAAAATGGCGACACGATCCTTAAAATCGATGGAGCTCAATATCAAAAGCTGTCCACACTGCTCCACCATCTTCCCCTGCAAATTATTACCCCAGAAAGTGTTGATTTGCTCTCTGGAAGTCCTAAAAATAGACGTGCTTTTGTCGATTGGGGTGTCTTTTATCATGACGTACTCTTTTATGCTAATTGGGTGAGAATAAAACGTTTATTAAAACAGCGTAATGCCGCTTTAAAGCAATGTAAAACGTACAAAGAGCTTCAAATGTGGGATAATGAGCTTTGTTTTCTTAGTGATAAAATCAGTACACAACGACAAGTTTATTTTGATTTGTTAGTGCCCATTATCAACGAAATGATAGCTGATTTTTTACCGAGTGTTGAAGTGAGCTGTAAACTGTATTACGGATGGGATCCAAAGAATAAACCGCTCAGTGCTTATTTTGAAGATAACTTCTCAAGAGAGCTGTTGCTAGGTTATACCACGGTAGGGCCGCAAAAAGCCGATGTGAGATTTAAAGTCGATGGATTTCCAATTGCAGACGTCTTATCACGCGGTCAGCTTAAACTTTTTGTTTATGCGCTGCGTTTGGCTCAGGGCGTGTTTTTAAATTCATTAGATCGCAAACAGTGTGTTTTTCTAATTGATGATTTTAGTTCAGAGCTAGACTCGAACAAGCAAGCCATCTTAGCAAAGCATATTAAAAAGTCAGACGCTCAACTTTTTATTACCGCAATAAAAAAACAGAGTATTGACCATTTATTTCAAGAAGATAGCAGTGTGTTTCATGTGAAACAAGGTGTTATTACAAAGCAATAATATAGGAAATATTTATGAGTGAAAACAGTTATGACTCTTCCAGTATTAAAGTCCTAAAAGGACTTGATGCAGTAAGAAAACGTCCAGGCATGTACATCGGAGATACTGATGACGGCACTGGCTTACATCACATGGTTTTTGAAATTCTTGATAACTCCATTGATGAAGCATTAGCAGGGCATTGCTCTGATATTGTTACTACTATCCATACGGATGGCAGTGTTTCTGTTCGCGATGACGGCCGTGGTATTCCGGTTGATATTCATGAAGAAGAAGGTGTTTCGGCTGCCGAAGTTATCATGACCATACTACACGCAGGCGGAAAGTTTGATGACAATTCATACAAGGTATCTGGTGGTCTACACGGTGTTGGTGTTTCAGTTGTAAATGCACTGTCTAAAAA
>DQUJ01000011.1 GCA_015662325.1 Leucothrix mucor
GGCGTAGCTCTAATTCGGTAATTTCAGTAATAATACGTTGTTGATTTGATTCGGTTTGCTTAATACGATTTTGGGTCGCATCAATCTTAGATTGCGCCTGTGATTGCTCACGGTGCAAACTATTCAAATCATTTTGTAACTGTGCTTTTTTATTATCTAACTCGCTTAATTCATTGCGATCAGACTCAAGGGTTGCCTGTTGTTCTTCCACAATAGCGTTTGTGTTTTTTAGCTGCGCTTGAATCTCTTCAATCTCTTTTTGACGCGCCAGAACACCATCGCGTTGGTTTTGTTTGTCTTTGCCTTGTTTTTTCAGCCAATTTTCACCTAATACCAAACCGTCTCGGGTGACAATTATTTCGCCCGATTTTAAGCTTGCTTGTTTAGGAATCGCATCATCAATGTTGTCTGCACAAAATACGTGCGAGAGTAGGGCGTGCAATGTAGTCGGCTGTTTAATTTTTTCAGCAAGTGAACCCTTGTTTGTTTGATGGGCTTTGTTTGATTCAAAGATAAATGAAGCGCTCACATCAGGCGCATCTTGCATCGCTTTTTGTAAGGTGTCTTGATCCGATCGTTCCAATTGAATCGCTTCTAATTGATCACCCAATACTGTTTCCAAGGCCGTTTCCCAACCCGCTTCTACGTCGATACTTTCCGCAAGGCGAGGGTGCTTGTCTAATTGATGCTGGCTTAACCAATTAGCAAACTGCTGTTTTAATTTTCCGCCCGAACCTTTGCCAAGCCCCGCTTGTTGTAACGCCTCTAAAGAGGCTAAACGCCCTGTTAAAGATTGTAACTGTGAGCGGTTCGCTTCCAGTTCTTTTTGTAAAGTTTGATTATTATCTATCTTATCTTGATGGTTTTTTTTGCTTTTCTCAAACGCCTGTAGTGCTTCTTTATGTTTAGTTTCAGTTGCGCTTAATAATTTTTGCTGTTCACTCAATTCGGCTTTATGAGAACTGGTACTAAAAACACCCTGATCCTTTTGTAAGCTAGCGAGTCGTCCAGCAATATGCTGTATCTGGTTTTCTAACTGCTCCATGCGCGCCCGTTCAACCTGCGCTTGTTGGGTTGGTTCTGCAAGATTTTGTTGTAAATCATTCCAACGTTGTTGCCAATCGGATAATTGCTGTTCTGCTGATTCTAGCTTTTTGCTAGCCGCCTCGAATGTTTCACTTTGCTGTTTAAACTGCGGTTCTAAAGTAACTAATTGCTGTTTAGCCGTCTCCAGTGCGTGCAAGTCTTCTTCTTTATGTTTTTTTGCATCGCTGAGTTCTTCTTCAATCTGGCTTAAATCGCGTTGGTAACGGGCTTCCAATTCTTTTTGATGTTGAATGGTTTGTTCAATACGCGAAATTTCAGATCCGACTTGGTAAAATTCAGCCTGTACTTTATTGAGTTTATTATTCGATTCGCTGTGTTCCGTGCGCTTGGTTTCAATCTGGTTTTCTAAGGAGCGCTGTTCTGCTAATAGCGCTTGGTGTGTAGTCGCTTTTTCATTAATGATGCCCTGACGCGTAATAATATCGTCTTGCACCTGTTGCAAACGAAGCAATAATAACTCGGCGTTGAGTCTGCGTTCGGTTTCTTTATGCTTTTTAAAGCGTTCTGCCGTTTTTGCTTGACGATCAAGATGGGCGAGTTGTTTTTCTAATTCTTCACGTAAATCACTTAAACGTTCTAGATTCTCGCGGGTGTGGCGAATACGCGTTTCGGTTTCACGACGGCGTTCTTTGTATTTAGAAATACCCGCTGCTTCCTCGATAGTATTGCGTAACTCTTCAGGTTTAGCTTCAATCAAACGCGAGATCATACCCTGTTCAATAATCGCATAACTGCGAGGCCCAAGACCTGTACCCAGAAAAATATCGGTAATATCACGACGGCGACAACGTGTACCGTTTAGAAAATATTTGGATTGCCCATCACGCGAGACTTGACGTTTAATACCAATTTCAGAAAACGTTGCATATTCACCGCCCAAACTGGCATCCGAATTATCAAATATTAATTCTACCGAGGCTTGGCCAATCGGTTTGCGCCCGGAAGATCCGCTAAAGATAACATCATCCATTGACGAGCCACGTAAATGCTTCGCCGAGCTTTCGCCCATCACCCAGCGCACTGCATCAATGGTGTTCGATTTGCCACAGCCATTCGGCCCGACAATACCCGTCAGATTACTGCGCATGTCAATTGTAGTAGGGTCTACAAACGATTTAAAGCCCGCGATTTTAAGTTTACTGAGTCGCATTTTGGCTTAAATAATATGTGTGTTAGATTCTAAAAACATAACCGCCTATCATAGATAATGTAGCGAGGAGTTACAATGTGTATTGGTGGTTAATCGGTTCTACTGTATCTTATTTAATTGCTTGTTAAAGGGTATCTTTGCATCCTTAAATCACTTAGAGTGGTATTATTGTCATCGGGCTTTAATGGAATACCAATGGATCAAAAGCACACTTTTATAGCCATTCATCACATTAGTGTGATTGTTGCTGACCTTAAAAAGTCACTTCACTTTTACTGTGATGTGCTGGGTTTAGAAATAGATCAAAACCGTCCCAATTTATCATTCGATGGCGCATGGTTGCAAATAAACCCTGATCAACAAATTCATTTATTGGTGGTGGATAACCCCGATAGCACTACGCAACGCCCAGAACACGGTGGTCGAGATCGTCATACAGCATTTAAAGTAACTGATATAAATGTGATTCAATCAGCGTTGGAATTACATCACATTGTATATACTAAAAGCCAGTCAGGTCGTCCTGCATTATTTTGCCGCGATCCCGATGGTAATACATTGGAAATTATGGAATGACTAAAACAGCGTTAACAATGTCTACAACTCAGAAACAGATGGCTTTCATACGGCGTTTACAGGACGTTTTGAAGGTGTTTTGTGTTGGCATCAGTTAGCTGATTTATGGAGAACAGTTAATGAAACCGCAATGGACAACGTAAATAAAAAGGAGTGGTATATCTACGCAGTCGGCGAAGCGCCACCAGAAAAAAACAGTGAGCGCGGATGAGTTGAAGAATTTTGTAAAGGAGATAGATGTGTTACTTCGTCGGGAACATAATGAAGACTATTGCAGTATCGTTTATACTGACTGTACACAACAGCCTAACATATAAAAATATTTGACCCCAAC
>DQUJ01000238.1 GCA_015662325.1 Leucothrix mucor
AATGAAAAAAGCATCAATTCATACTACTGGATGGATTCAAATGTAGCCTACTCAGTGAGCGGTGAAATGGATCGTGACAATCTACATGAATTATCACAAGGTATTTACCAGCAAATCAATAATCAGAAAAGTTCTTAGATTGCCCCCCCCCCTTCCAAACAAGCCGAGCAACGAAAAAATCAGCGGATTAGGGCTTTTGCTTGTTTGAGCACAGCGAGTTCGAAAGACCCCGTTGGTTTTGAGTAGCGCAGGGAACTCGTAGGGCGCATTTGTGGGGCGGCTTTCTTTTGGTTACTTTTCTGTAGCTGTTGACAGAAAAGTGGCTCGTAGCGTGAACCAATAGTCCAAAAAGAAAAACCACAACTCGCAAGCTACGAAAACACTAGCACAAAAGCCCCAAAAAAACTCACCCCTACCCTCAGCAATTGCTCCTGCATTACTCTACCTCCTACATCCATGTAGTCGTCCCCAAAGGGAGAGGAAGCCAAACCCAAAATAAAGATTAAACAACATCAAAGAATGACGAAAATAACATACCATGCTACTATCTCAACCACCTAAAACACAAAAAAACACCCCGCAATGATCATCCAATCTGCCATTGAAAAAACCATCGAAAACCAAGACCTCACCCCCGAGGAAATGAGCGATGTCATGCATCAAATCATGACTGGAAACGCCACCGATTCTCAAATCGGCGGCTTCCTAATCGGCATGCGCATGAAAGGTGAAACCGTAGATGAAATCACAGCGGCTGCCAGCGTCATGCGATCCTTAGCAACCCCTGTAACGATTGATGATAAAGACAACCTAGTCGAAATCGTCGGCACAGGTGGCGATGGCAGTGGCACATTTAATGTATCTACCGCAAGCTGTTTTGTACTTTCTGCCGCTGGCGGACGCGTTGCAAAACACGGCAATCGTTCTATTTCGAGCAAGTCTGGCGCAGCTGATTTATTGGAAGTGGCGGGTGTTAATTTAGAAATCACCCCCGAACAAGTTAAAGCCTGTGTCGAAGAAATCGGCGTGGGCTTTATGTTTGCACAAAAACATCACAGCGCCATGAAACATGCGATTGGTCCCCGTAAAGAAATGGGCGTGAGAACCTTATTTAATCTACTGGGTCCGCTGACAAACCCTGCTGGAACACCAAACCAAGTTCTTGGCGTGTTTAGTAAAGAGTGGGTTCGTCCACTCGCAGAGGTACTTAAACAACTCGGCAGTCATCACGTGATGGTGGTTCATGCCGATGATGGTATGGATGAAATCAGTATTACATCCCCTACTTCAGTTGCGGAACTTAAAGGCGGAAAGATTACCGAATACACGATTAAACCCGAAGACTTTGGCATGACGCAACAAAACATTGCCCATATTCGCGTACACGATGCTCAAGAAAGTTTAGAAATGGTCAACTCAGTCTTGAATAACGAGGCAGGCGCCGCGCGTGACATTGTGGCTCTAAATGCAGGCGCTGCGATTTATGCGGCAGGTATTACAGGTTCGCACAAAGCAGGTATTGAACGTGCGCTTGAAGTGATTGCATCGGGTGATGCACGTCAAAAGCTACTTGATCTAATCAATAAATCTAACAGTTTTTCGTAAAACCAACTCACATTAATTATGTAGCAAATATGAACGATACCCCCGATATACTCAAAAAAATCATTCATCGTAAAGAACAAGAAATTGCGGATCGCAAGCAACTTAAAACAGTTGATGTTGTTAAAGATGAAATAGAAACGGCTTCACCCGTGCGTGGTTTTGTCGATTCTATGAAAAAACGAATCGCCAATAACGAACCCGCAGTGATCGCCGAAATTAAAAAAGCATCACCCAGCAAAGGTGTGATACGCGAGAATTTCAACCCTGCCGAAATTGCCAAAAGCTATCAAACAGGTGGCGCGAGTTGTTTGTCGGTACTAACCGATATTGATTTCTTTCAAGGCAGTGATGAGTATTTAATTCAAGCCAGAAACGCCTGTGATTTACCCGTGATTCGTAAAGATTTTATCGTGGACACGTATCAGGTTTACGAAGCCCGCGCGATGGGTGCAGACTGTATTTTATTAATCGTAGCGGTATTGACTAATAACCAAATGGCAGAACTCTATTCTCTGGCACGCGAGTTAGGCATGGATGTGTTGATTGAAGTACATGACGAGGCTGAACTGCATCGCGCCCTACCCTTAGGCGCTGATCTTGTCGGTATTAATAATCGCAACTTGCGTGATTTTACAACCTCGCTCGATACCACTTTGGACTTATTAGCACAAATCCCTGATGATCGTATTGTCGTAACCGAAAGTGGCATTCATACTGCTGAACATATTAAGTTAATGCGCGATCATCACGTGAATGCCTTTTTAGTCGGCGAAGCCTTTATGCGCGCCGATGAACCAGGTGTTGAACTTAATAAATTATTCTTTTAAATTAGCTAACAAATACAAATGCTTACTTACCCTGAAATCGACCCAATACTAATCCACTTTACCGAAACAACAGGCATCCGTTGGTACGGTTTAATGTACGTTATCGGCTTTCTTGCCTTTTTATTTCTAGGTAAAATCCGCGCACGTCGCCCCAATAGCCCGGTCACACCCGAACAGGTCGATGACATTATATTTTACGGCGCAATTGGCGTTATTGCAGGTGGTCGAATTGGCGAAATGTTCTTTTATCAATTCTCTGAACTAATGGCAGACCCGCTTAAATTATTCCGTTTATGGGAACCGGGCATGAGCTTTCACGGCGGTTTAATCGGCGTGAGTATTGCGATGCTTTTACTCTCTAGAAAGTGGAAACTAGCACCCTTAAAGCTAGGAGACTTTATCGCGCCATTAGTGCCCATTGGATTAGGCGCAGGTCGCTTAGGTAACTTTATAAATGGAGAACTTTGGGGCAGACCCACCGATGTATCGTGGGGCATGGTGTTTAAACACGTGGATAATCAACCGCGCCACCCATCGCAACTTTACGAAATATTAGGCGAAGGCATTTTACTATTTTTATTGGTGTGGATATTTTCCAAAAAACCACGTCCAGCAGGTGCTGTTACAGGGCTGTTTTTACTCGGCTATGGCATTGCACGTTCGACTGTCGAGTTCTTCCGTGTACCCGACAACAGCGACTTCCTTGGAATCACATGGCTGACCCAAGGACAACTGCTTTCAATTCCGATGATTATTATTGGACTTGGGCTGCTCATTTGGGCTTATAGAAAAAAGGACGCGGCAATATGAAGGACACAACTGTATTGAAGCACACAGCCAACACGAAGGGCACAAAAACATGAAACAATACCTCGATTTAATGCGTCATGTTTATGAAAATGGCACGCTCAAAGAAGACCGTACGGGCACAGGTACAAAATCCGTCTTTGGCTATCAATCCCGTTATGATTTATCCAAAGGCTTTCCCTTAGTCACCACAAAAAAATGCCATCTTCGTTCGATCATTCACGAATTATTATGGTTTTTAAAAGGTGAAACTAATATCCAATATTTGAAAGATAACGGCGTAAGAATCTGGGACGAATGGGCAGATGAAGACGGTAATCTTGGCCCTGTTTACGGTTCTCAATGGCGTTCGTGGCCAACCCCTGATGGCGGGCATATCGACCAAATAGTACAAATTATTGATCAATTAAAAAGCAACCCTGATTCACGACGTATTATCGTCAGCGCGTGGAATGTTGCCGAAGTCAACAATATGGCGCTGCCACCCTGCCACGCATTTTTCCAATTCTACGTTGCGGATGGCAAATTATCCTGCCAGTTATACCAACGCAGTGCTGATATATTCCTTGGCGTACCGTTTAATATTGCCTCTTATGCCTTATTAACGATGATGGTTGCGCAGGTAACAGGATTAAAAGCAGGTGATTTTGTACATACACTGGGCGACGCTCATTTGTATTCTAATCATATGAAACAAAGCGAACTGCAGTTGAGTCGTGAGCCGTTTGCATTACCGACAATGAAGATTAACCCTGATGTGGATTCTATTTTTGATTTTGTGTTTGAGGATTTTGAGTTGGTGGATTATGAAGCGCATCCGCATATTAAAGGAGTGGTTGCGGTTTAGTGACAACCCCCTACAAACAGCCTGACAGCAACACCCAGCCTACCCTCTCTAAGGAGATCCTGATCAAGTCTAATTATTTTTAGCTTGCCAAAACAGCCGATATTTCCCACGAAGATCGGCGCAATACTTTATGCTTTGCTTGCAAATGACTTAAAAGCGCATGCAGAATGACTATTACGTCTCACTTCGTGAAAA
>DQUJ01000106.1 GCA_015662325.1 Leucothrix mucor
ATGAAGCAGACAAAACCGTATTGTTAGATGTGTTTATTGTAAGAGACTGGTTGGGTGAAGTTATAGGAAAAGAGAATCAACCTATTCTTTGGGTAGATAAAGATGCATTAGCGCAATATCATTTTCCGCAGGCGAATATTGGTATACTAAAAATAATTGGACTTGATCAGGATCTTCTTAACTAAGTCCTTGCTTTTTATGAGTAAATTATAAAAGGAACAGGTTGTTTCTTCGTGATCTGCTAAGCTTGAGTTCAGGATGTAGCATGTAATATAAACTCAAAAACAATAATTTTAATATCCTACTAATCCGCAAGCTAGGAGAAGGCATGTATCAACTAAACGTAAAAGTGTTATCAGGAAATTTAGCTAAAATAAGCATATTAACTGTTCTATTCGTAACCGTTAGCACTACAAGCGCCAATGGTTGGTTTGGAAATAATTCCAATAAAGGCGGTGGTGGCTGGGGTAATTTTTTTGGTAGCAGCAATAATGGCGGCTACGATGATAATGATTGGCCCGAATGGACACCGATGTATTGGATGGAGGAAATGTTTGACGGTTTTGGCAATAACCATGATAACTACAACAACGGTCGTTATCGTTCTGCTCCACGCTATGCAAATCCGTACGGTGCGAATCAGCACTATGGTCAAGTAAATGGCCTAATAAATGGGCGAGTAGATCAAAGACCGCTTGTTTCTCCATATGGAAACACGCCTTATAACAGTGTTCCTCGTGTTACTGCTCCTAGGGCTTACGCGCCAAGAACTTATACGCCACCTCAGGGTTTGTATGGTGTAGCTCCGAGTGCTTCTTATCCTGCTGTAGCACTTTATCCTGCAGTGGCACCTTATCCTGCAGTGGCACCTTATCCTGCAGTGGCACCTTATGGCGCAAGAGTGCCTAGTGCCGCGCCACGTCAACAGTTTAGCAATAATAGAATGATGCCTTACCCGCCGAGTAGAGCAGGGAATACAATGCCTTTTTTAGGGGGTGGTAGAAGCTTTGGCAGTAATTTTAGTAATCCATTTTCTGCGGGTGGTTTTCCAAGTATGGCGCCGCAACGTGGGTTGAGTGGTGGATTTCCTAATATGCCTAGTATGAACTCAATGTACCCAAGCCCCTCACCGATGGGTGGATTTGGATCGCCGATGTCACCGATGTCACCGATGTCACCCACAATGGGCATGGGAACAATGGGAATGCCAGGTATGAATCCAATGAGTGGTTTTGGCGGTTCGCCGTTTGGTGGTTCTTCGATGATGCCTTTTAGATAAGAATAAACACTAACTACTTATTTTTATTGTTTTAAATTTTGTTTCTTTATCATTAGCGTTATCTAAAACAGTGATCGTCTTGATTTTATCAAGACGTATTTCTTGTTGTTCATCATTTACATCAACAATTAAAAACTCTTCGTGATTAACAATATGTGTGTCTCTGGCGCGAGCATTAGAAATTATTTTTCCTGACTGGAGCGTAATATCTAATAAATAAGAACGCATACACGCAATTTCAATGTGGTCGTAATGAGCGCATTGAATGGGTTTGTAGGGCATCTATGGTGTGAAATTAATTTGAAAATTCAGTTATAGAAATATCGGCGCAATTAGTAAAAAAGCGGCACCACCGAATAAAATTGAAAGGGGCATGACTATTTCATCCCCGAATCGATCTACTAGCAAGTAGATAAAGCTAGTGTAAATAAAGATAATAACCGAACTGATTAACAGGCTTGTGAGCGGAGCGCCCATTAATAAAGGAATCAGCATCGCCATACCAGCATAAACGCCTGCAAAAATAAGCGGGCGACTGTGCTTCATTACAAAGTAGCCAAATATTACAAAAAATAGAGTGGTGATCATAATTTGGCCTGTTCAGAGGCTTTTTTAAAGAGGTGTTAAGTGCTTTCTTCTATAGGTAACATCATTCCTACGGTATTAAAGCCTGCATCAACATACATGATTTCGGCCGTAATACCCGATGCAAGATCAGAACATAAAAATGCAGCGGCGTTGCCGACCTCATCAATTGTTACGTTACGGCGTAGCGGTGCAGAATCTGCAAATGTGCTTAACATTTTCTTAAAGTCTTTAATGCCAGCGGCTGCAAGAGTGCGGATAGGACCTGCAGAAACACAGTTAACACGAATGCCATCAGGACCAAGATCAGATGCCATAAAGCGAACGCCAGATTCTAAACTAGCCTTTGCCATGCCCATTACATTGTAATTTGGGATGGATGATACCGCGCCTAAATAGCTGAGTGTCAGCATAGATGGGTTTTCGCGCCCTGCCATTAATGGCTTTGCGTATTTTGCCATCGCTAGAAAGCTGTATACGCTAATATCGTGTGCGGTCATAGAGCCTTCGCGTGTCGTGTTATCAACAATACTGCCTTCTAATTCTTCTTTTGGTGCAAAACCGATTGAGTGAACCATCACATCTAGCCCATCCCAAGTGTTTCCTAAATCAGAGAAACACTGTTTGATAGAATCATCACTGCCTGCATCAAGTTCTAAAACAATCTCACTGCCAAGTTCTGCCGCGACCTTTTCTACACGGCCTTTCATACGTTCGTTTGGATAACTAAATGCCAATTCAGCGCCTTCACGGTGCATGGCTTTTGCAATACCATAAGCGATAGAACGATTACTTGCGATGCCTGCGATTAAAACACGTTTGCCTGTCATAAAACCCATGAGAAATCCTTTTTTTGTTGATTTTGATTCTGTCTTTTTTGCTCAGAACCCTATGAAATGATGGTATTGAATAATACGGGGCGTTTAACAGATTTACAATACTGTACGAGTAGAGTATTTTTGATGATTATTTTTTAATAAGATGAAGAATGATGTTCAAAAACACACAATCTAAAATAAGGCTTCTCACTTTACTGTTTGGGGTTATATCCATGGCGGCTTTGAATGCCGAAAAACCGAATACTGGAAAACACCCTAATAGCAGCATTAATATTAGCGTGAATAAGCCGCCCACACATGCCGTCGCAACCGCACATCCATTGGCAACTCAAGCGGGTATGGATATTCTTAAACAGGGTGGAAATGCATTTGATGCGGCAGTCGCCGTTAGTGCAACACTGGCGGTGGTGGAGCCTTATAGTTCTGGTATTGGTGGTGGCGGGTTTTGGTTGTTACACCGTGCAGGAGACAAACCAGAAAATAGCAAGCAAATTATGATTGATGGACGCGAACGCGCACCGTTTGCATCAACAGAAACCATGTATCAAGATAAACAGGGCAATGTAATCCCAAAGCTTTCGGTAGATGGAGCACTCGCGGCAGGGATTCCTGGCGAGCCTGCCGCACTTGCACATATCGCAAAAAACTATGGTAGATTACCGTTAAAACAAACATTGGCACATGCGATTCGTACGGCACGTGAAGGGTTTGAGGTCGATGCCTACTATCAAAATATGGCAACGTTTCGCCAAAACGTGTTGGCAAAATGGCCAGAATCGGCAAACGTATTTCTTGATAATGGCGGTATTCCCGCAATTGGGAAGCGTATCAAGCAAGCTGATCTTGCGAAGACCTTACAAGCGATAGCTGACAAAGGTAGAGATGGTTTTTACAAAGGTGAAGTCGCAAAACAGTTAGTAAAAGCGGTGCGTGAGGCAGGTGGAATCTGGATCGAAAAAGACTTAGCCGAATATAAGGTGATAGAACGAGAGCCTGTAAAATTTCAATATAAAGATAAAACAGTTATCTCTGTGGCGCCACCTTCATCGGGTGGTATCGCGTTAGCAACGATGCTGAATATTCTGTCAGGATATGATTTGGGCCTGTCTAATAAAGAACCTAGTGAAAAACTAAATAAAAATATAAAGCCAAATAAATCAACACGAATCCATTTAATCGTCGAAGCGATGCGCCGTGCCTATCGCGATCGTGCAGAGTATTTGGGTGATTCTGATTTTGTAAAGATACCGCCACATTTAACAAACCCTATTTACGCAGCAGGTTTGCGCGCATCTATCAATAAAAGTAGTGCTACGCCTTCTCGATTATTGCCGGGCAAGGCCGATCCATCATCAGGCTTTCATACCACTCATTTTTCTATTTTGGATAAAGAAGGTAATCGAGTGGCTGCAACCTTGAGTATTAATTTCCCGTTTGGTTCTGGCTTTGTGGCCAAAGGCACGGGCGTTTTATTGAATGATGAAATGGATGATTTTTCTGCAAAACCAGGCGTGCCCAATGTGTATGGTTTAGTGGGCGCAAAAGCGAATGCGATTAAATCGGGTAAGCGACCACTTTCAAGTATGAGCCCAACGTTTGTGGAAAGTGAAAACGGCGTTGCGATACTGGGAACGCCAGGGGGTAGCCGAATAATTACGATGCTATTGCTGGGTATTTTAGAATCAGAGAACTCGAGTGATCCACAAGATTGGGTGTCGTTGCCACGTTTTCATCATCAGTATTTACCCGATGAAATTCAGTATGAAGCAACAGCGTTGAGTAAGGTAGAGTTAAAGGAACTACAAGCGATGGGGCATAAGCTAAAGCCTGTTTCGGACTACGGCAATATGCAGGCAGTTTATTGGGATTACAAACGTAAGCAGGTTAAAGCAGCGTCTGACCCACGGGGAGTGGGGCAGGCGCTTGTCGATTAAACTTAAGGAACCTCTGAACAAGTCCCATAAATTCTGGCAACGCCAAGTTTCCAAGTTCGAGACATTTGTTTTTTGCATAGTTATTCTATG
>DQUJ01000129.1 GCA_015662325.1 Leucothrix mucor
ATGGAAACATGGCAACGTAAAACCTTTGCCGAAAACGGCATTGATTACGACTTTGTACAAGACAATCATAGCAAATCTTCGCAGGGTATTTTACGTGGGCTTCATTATCAAATCGAACAAACCCAAGGTAAATTAGTCCGCGTGGTTGAAGGTTCTGTCTTTGATGTGGCAGTGGATATGCGTAAAAGTTCCGCAACCTTCGGGCAATGGGTCGGTTATGAATTATCGGCTGAGAATAAAAACATGCTGTGGGTGCCGCCGGGTTTTGCACATGGTTTTTATGTGATGAGTGAAAGTGCCGAGTTTGTTTATAAATGCACGGACTACTATGCACCAGAACACGAACGTAGTGTGCTTTGGAATGATGCTGATTTAGCGATTGATTGGCACTTAGTTGATAATGGGGTTGGTGGGGCTGACGGAAAAGAGCCGATCTTATCGGCCAAAGATGCTGAAGCGCCTAGCTTTAATGATGCAGAAAAGTTTGCATGATTTCTAGTATTAAAAAAGTCTTAATTACGGGCGCAGATGGACAGCTCGGCTATGAGCTACAACGCACCGTACCCAATGGTTATGAATGTATAGCTACTGATAAAGAAGATCTGGATATTACAGATGCAGATGCTGTAAAGGTATTTATCTCTGATTTGAAGCCCGCTGTCATAATTAATTCAGCCGCATACACAGCCGTAGATAAAGCCGAAGAAGAGGTTGAGTTAGCCACTGCCATTAATGCCACAGGTGCGGAAAACTTAGCAAAGGTTGCTAAAGAAAATAATATTCAGTTTGTGCAAATATCTACGGATTTTGTATTTGACGGAAAAGGGCATACTCCTTATTTAGTTGATGCGCCTGCAAAGCCAGAAGGCACGTATGGAATCACCAAACAAAAAGGCGATGAATTAGTTCAACAAATATTGGGTGATAATGCATTCATTATCCGTACCTCATGGCTGTACTCTGCCCACGGCAATAACTTTGTTAAAACCATGTTGCGTTTTATGACGGAGCGAAAAGAGCTAAATATTATTGCTGATCAAATAGGTACGCCAACGTGGGCAAACTCTTTAGCGCAAGCCGTTTGGGTCGCTGTTGAAAATAATATAACAGGCATGCACCACTGGAGTGACGCGGGTGTTGCCAGTTGGTATGATTTTGCCTATGCGATTATGGAAGAGGGAGTGGCATCGGGTTTACTCGATAAAACTATTACACTTAATGCGATTACCACGGCGGATTATCCAACACCAGCTCGTCGTCCTTGTTATAGCGTGATGGATAAAACTACAACGTGGAAATCACTGGGTTTTAAAAGTGAGCACTGGCGCGTTGCTTTAAGGCTAATGATGTCTGAATTAAATTAGAGCCTAAGTTCCCTCTCCCTAACTACCTCGGCCACGCACAATCAGCGCCTGCTATGGAGATGGAACTAAATAAATATAAAATTTAGGAATGTTTGAAATGCGTAGATTATTAGTCACAGGCGGTGCCGGTTTTATCGGTGCGAATTTTGTTTATTACTGGATGAAAAATCA
>DQUJ01000052.1 GCA_015662325.1 Leucothrix mucor
AATAATATTTTTGATCGCGCGCAGCGTAAACATTAATTAAAGTGCGTAATTCACGATTTTGACCCGACATTTCACTGTGCTTTGAAAAGAACTCTTTAGTAAATGTTGCTCCTCGATAAGGAAGATCAACCGTATACTGAAGCGGATACAACAACATTGTAAACGCCGAACGTACGGGCGTTAACGTTGACGCACCACGATAATCTAGCACCATTAGCGTTCCAGAAAGCAACGCCAATATCGTAAACTTAATTAAGGTTTTTTGTTGCCTGTTTTCATCAATACCAAGATCGTAAATAATAGACTCCTGATAGCTATACTAGAAGCATGCTAATAATAAACACGGCAAAGATACGGTATTAATTATCATCAAAAACTTATTCCGATGCCCAAAAGTCGAAACCATCGTCATCCAACATTTCCAAAATGCGCCCGCCGCCTCTAGCGACACAGGTCAAAGGCTCGTCAGCTACCACAACAGGAATACCCGTTTCTTCCATTAATAAACGATCAAGATCACGCAACAATGCGCCACCGCCTGTGAGTACAATGCCTCTGTCGGCGACATCTGCGCCTAGTTCTGGTGGTGTTTGCTCTAATGCGGTTTTAACGGCACTAACAATGCCAAATAATGGTTCTTGCAGAGCTTCTAAAATCTCATTACTGGTAAGCGTAAAGCTACGTGGCACACCTTCTGAAAGGTTTCTGCCTTTAACTTCAATCTCTAGCAAATCTTTACCGGGGTAAGCAGAACCAATTTCACATTTGATTTGTTCTGCCGTTGCTTCACCAATCAACATGCCGTAATTACGACGTACATAACTGATAATTGCATCATCCAGGCGATCACCACCGATACGAACCGAAGCAGAATAAACAATCCCACGTAACGACATAACGGCGACTTCTGATGTACCGCCGCCTATATCCAGCACCATAGATCCAATCGCTTCATCAATCGGCACACCTGCACCAATCGCCGCCGCCATAGGCTCTTCGACTAAATACACTTTACGCGCACCTGCACCCATTGCGGAATCTTTAATCGCACGACGCTCTACTTGGGTTGCCCCACAAGGCACACAAATAACCACACGCGGGCGCGGTTTAAAGATACGACCACTGTCTACTTTACGAATAAAATGTTGCAACATTTTTTCGGTATAGGTGAAATCTGCAATCACACCATCTTTCATCGGGCGGATAGCCGTAATGTTTTCAGGTGTACGTCCAAGCATCTTTTTCGCCTCGACACCGACTGCCTCAATTTTCTTTGGACCTCCTGGCCCCCTATCCTGACGAATCGCTACAACGGAAGGTTCATCCAGAACAATCCCCTTGCCACGCATGTATATCAGGGTGTTGGCCGTTCCCAAGTCAATTGATATATCATTGGAAAACATGCCGAAAAATGATTTAAACATATAAATAACATCCAGTTATTGTTGTTGTTTTACTATTGTAAATGCAAGCCACATTTACTAGTCATAAATAAAATTGCGCATAATTATAACCCGCCCAATATAATAATCACAGACGTTTAGAACAAGTATTTGATAGAACTGACTGTGTCCTTTAGAATGCGCAAGAATCTAGCCCAAAGAACCACCAACATGAAAGTCCTAATCGTATTCACACACCCCAATCCACAAAGCTTTAAT
>DQUJ01000136.1 GCA_015662325.1 Leucothrix mucor
GGAGAAACAGTTTTTGAGCTATTCGGCGGAACATTATGTGAAGTTGAAAGTACGCACGGAAGAATCTATTACTTAGGAAACTTTTGCAATAGTATCTGCAGTCATTCCCGCTTAGGCAGGAATCTATCGGTGAGATAGCTCTACGCACAACCATGGATACCTGCCTGACGATCTTCCTAAGTCACTCTAATATCCTTCGCCATCAACTCCAACCAAGCCGGATGCTTCTCAATCAAGCCCAACGCATCTTGCAATAAACTCTTGCCCGGCTCCATTCTAAACCACGTCGATAAACCCGATGGATGCGGTAGCGGAATACAATCCGCATGAATCAAATCATTATCCAGCACAAACTGCTGACCGACCACATCAACCAATTTCTTTGCAGTTAAATACTGCCCTATCGCCAGCTTGCCCACAGGAATAATCAACTTAGGTTGTAAAATCTGGTATTCCTGTTTTAGCCAATGTTGGCAGTTGGCAATTTCTTGTTTATCAGGCACCCGATCCCCGCCTTTGGGATTCTTACCAGGAAAACATCGACACACCGCTGCCATATACACATTTTGTCTAAATAGTTCTTCTTCAATACCAATCGAATCAAACCATTTAAATAAGGTTTTCCCTGCTGTCCACGCAAAAGGTCTCCCTAACTTTGGCTCCCTATCACCCGGTGCTTGCCCCACCAACATAATGGATGCATTGATCGGTTGACAAATAACCGACGGGCCAATCATATTTTCGCAACGCGTACAGTTGCTTAATTCTGATTGGTGTTTAACAATAGGCGTACTCATCCACGGAATATATCTTATTCAATCATCCATGAACACTGGTCAAACACAAATAAAAAACTATTCTAAAGCCTTGCGTTTATTCTGGGGGAAAGTGTATCGAGATGGCGGCAAAACGATTTATAGTTTACAAGAGTTTGGACCCAGTAAACCCGAGTGGATCAACGTTGAGCATATTTTTCCGATGGCGTGGGTAGTTAGAGATTTAGTCAAACAAAAGAAATGTGTTGACCGTCGTGATTGCCGTAAAAAATCAAAACGTTTTAATCGGATCGAATCAGATTTACATAATCTTTATCCCAGCCGACGTGATCTTAATATGCTGCGTGGCAGTTATCGCTTTGGAAACATCAAGGGCGAATTGCGTTTATTTGGCGGTTATGATTTTGAGATTAATCCGCAAGCGCGCCTAATAGAACCCACACCCGCCAGCCAAGGCGAAGTGGCTCGTAGTATGTTTTATATGGCAGATGCCTACGATTTAAAAATATTTACCAAACAGTCAAATACATTAGCCTATTGGAATAAAGTCGATCAGCCCAGCAATGAAGAAAAACGCCGTAATGATTTGATTGAAGAATTACAAGGCACCAGAAACCATTTTATAGATCACCCCAAAGCGATTGAAACACTCTTAAACACAAAAAAATCAAAATAGAATTCAGAAAATATGAAAATACCCTTTACGACCGTCAACGTTCTCATCGCAATCAATATCCTTATTTTCTTTATCGCTTCAGCCATCCAAGGTGGCTTAGATAATCAACTGGCATTATATTTTACCCAAAACTCACACTTCGCACCGTGGCAGTTTTTCACCCACATGTTTATGCATGGCAGCATCACTCACTTACTCTTTAATATGTTTGCACTGTGGATGTTCGGCTCGCAACTCGAAACAGTCTGGGGCGGAAAACGCTTTTTAATCTTCTATTTCATCTGTGGCATTGGTGCCGCTCTAATCTACACGGGCATCAACACCTACCAATTCAATGCCATTTATAGTTTGCTCAGCGAAACAGGGCTAAGCTCCTACGACATTCAATCCATGATCGACAAAAACAGCTATCCACCTGCTGTTTTATCTGCCGAACAAGCGGGTGAGTTATTAAGTATTTATCACGCCCCCATGGTCGGTGCATCCGGTGCTATTTATGGCGTGTTAGTCGCATTCGCATTTATATTCCCCAATCATAAATTAATGCTGATCTTTCTGCCCTTCCCGATTGCCGCTAAGTATTTTGTACCCGCGTTGATTTCACTGGATTTATTTTCTGGCGTGACGGGTATGTCTATTTTTGGTGGCGGAGTTGCGCATTTTGCGCATGTGGGCGGCGCGGTGATAGGGTTTCTGATGATGTTTTATTGGCGGAAAAAATTGGGATAGCGATTTAATTTAGGTCGCTAAAATATGTTGTGATAGCGTTGCACCATGAACATGTTGAACCTGATTATTGATATTGGAAGTACTCTCCTAGATCTAATTACCTAGGAGCCTGTCCGAGAACTAAGAAACTACTGCAAATCCCACAAACATCATAATCTGAACTATTGAATTCGTTAAATAGCCCTGCTATTCGCCTCTTTCAATAAGCCCAGATTATAATATTTCTGTGATTTTCGCTACGCCTCTCGTTCTTGGACAAGCTCCTAGGAGATGATTGATATAAGATGCTTAGATAAATAATATAAAGTTGCTGAACTACAAATATTCTGTAACCCGAAAAAACCTAAATAACCCGAGGCTCAGCCTCCAACATCACCTCAAACTTATCCTCAACCGAAGTCATAATATCCTGCGCCACAGCCCAAAGTTCTGCGCCGGTGGCTTCACCATAATTCACCAACACCAAGGCATGCTTATCAGAAACCCCTGCGTCGCCTTTGCAATATCCTTTCCAGCCACATTGATCAATCAACCATGCGGCTGAGGTTTTTATCTCCCCTCCTAACTGTTCCCATCC
>DQUJ01000173.1 GCA_015662325.1 Leucothrix mucor
CACAATCAATGGAACTATTTTTTAATTAAATGCTCTTACTTGTACAGTAATTATGCAAGACAATTCAAATTAATAAGAAAAACAAAATGGGGCAATTTCGTGGGCGACTATTTCAATTGAGACCTTCAAAGGGCTCTAATTCAACCTTCAATGGTTAACGCAAGAGTAACTAACAATGGGAACTTTAGGATTTTCAGGTGCACGACACCTCGTTACACGAACAGGCTTGGGCGCAGAATGGGGAACAATACAGCGCTACCAAAACCTGACACGACAACAGGCAATTCAACATCTATTAAGCAATAAAGATCATCATTTACCCGCACGCCCAAAAGTATCATCATGGGCAAGAACCTTTGGACTACGCAATAATATGCGCCGTAAAAATATGGTGATGCGTATCTCCAAAGTGGAAGGCAAAGGATTACAAAACTGGTGGGTGAAACATTTACTCGCTACTAAGTCTCCTTTTTTGGAGCGCATGACGCTTTTTTGGCATAACCACTTCCCTTCTAGCATTTCTAAAACCATGCAAGCCAGCATGCTTTATGATCAAAATTTATTGTTGAGAAAACACGCGCTCGGTAATTTTCGTGACATGTTGTTTGCGGTTTCAAAAGACCCTGCGATGCTTTTGTATTTAGATGGTTATATCAGCACTAAAGACGAGCCTAACGAGAATTTCGCACGAGAATTATTGGAATTATTCACTTTAGGTATAGGACATTATTCAGAAAATGATATGCGTGAAGCGGCTCGTGCTTTTACTGGCTGGGGAATTGATGATCGTAGTGGCAGATTTATCAATCGCCAGAATGATCATGATAATGGCGCAAAAACCTTTTTGGGAAAACGTGGCAATTTAACAGGCGAAGATATTCTTAATCGTTTACTTGCTCACCCACGAACTGCAGAAACCATTGCGGAAAAAATGTGGCACGAATTTATAAGTGTTTCACGCCCCGATAAACGTATTACCAAACAATGGGCAAATAGATTTAGAGGCTCAGACTATGATATTGCTACGCTTTTAAAAGCGGTACTTAACAGTGATGTTTTTTGGGCAAAACACAATCAAGGGGCGTTAATAAAATCCCCTATAGAGTTAACCATCGGCACGTTACGTTCACTGCCCTATTCTTTGCAGAGCCATCGTAATAATTTGGCACACAGCTTAAGCATTATGGGGCAAGAACTATTCAATCACCCCAGTGTTAAAGGCTGGTCGGGTGGAAAAGATTGGGTCAGTTCACAATCCTTATTACGTCGTTATTCCATCTTAACCAGTCTTGCACGTGGCAGTTTGAATGAAAGGAAAAACAGGGGGAATATCGCAAAAAAGTTACCCCAAATTGAACCCGCACAAATGACAAAATGGCTATTACCCATCAAGCCACTGCAACCACTTCCTAGTGAACCAGGCGTACAACGATTAGTGCGTGCATTGGTTTTAGACCCCGCTTATCAAGTAAGCTAACAAGAGACAAATATCATGGATCGTAGAGATTTTTTAAAATACGTGGGCTTACTTACACTCTCTGGAGCACTCCCAGAATTAGCTTTTTCTGCTAACAATCGACAACAACGTATTGTTGTACTAGTCGAATTAAAAGGCGGCAACGATGGTTACAATACCCTTGTACCCTTTGCTGACCCCCTTTATTACAAACACCGTCCACGCATTGCTATTCAACAAAGACAGGTTTTGAAACTAAATGATAAAGTTGGATTACATCCACGTATGAAGTCGTTGATGCCTCTGTGGAATGCTGGAAATATGGCATGGATTCAAGGTGTCGGTTATCCGCACCCGGTGTTATCCCATTTCCGTTCAATGGATATTTGGGATTCCGCCTCTAATGCTAATCAATTTATCGAAGACGGTTGGTTATCGCGCGTATTACCCAAATATAAAAAAGGGTTGCATGGAATAGCATTAAATAAAGGTCAGGCAGAATTAGGGCCACTGGCGAGTAGCCAACTCAATAGCGTAACCATGCAAAACCCAAAAACATTTTTAAGCCAGATAAAACGCATTAGTGATGTACAACCCAGCCGTATTACACCTGCGATTGCGCACATTACCCAAATTCAACATCAATTATTTGGTGTAGGAGATCAACTTTCACAAAAAATGGGGAAACGACCTGTACGAGCAGGTGTTGGTTTTTCTAAAGGCGTTTTCGGGCACAGCCTTGAATCGGTTGCAGAAATGATTCTAAGTGGTGTTGATGCGCCTGTTTATAAAGTCACCCAAGATGGTTTTGATACACATTCTGGACAACGTGGTGCACAAGACACAGGGCTTTATACCGTTGCAAATGGGCTAGCCTCTTTTGCCAAAACAATGAAACAAGCGGGCATGTGGGATAATGTTCTATTGGTCACCTATTCTGAATTTGGACGACGCGTTAAAGAAAACCGAGGCGGCGGAACAGATCACGGTACAGCATCATCCCATATGATTTTAGGCGGTCGCGTCAAAGGCGGGGTTTACGGGAAACATCCTGATTTTTCACGTTTAGACGCGAACGGTAATGCGCAATTTACGACAGATTTTAGAAAAATATATGGCACATTAGCACAACGTTGGTGGAATCAATCGAGTCCTTGGAATGGGCATGGGACGTTGCCGTTTGTTTGACACCCGATAATTTTTACTGCACATATTAACTCCTTCTCCCTAGCAGGGAGTGGCGAGGTTTCGAAGAAGGGATAACGCCTAATACCGCTTAGTTAAGGAACCTCTGATCAAGTCCCATAAAATTATGTAAGCCTCTAAGGCATCATATTCTAGGCGCGCTTCG
>DQUJ01000051.1 GCA_015662325.1 Leucothrix mucor
CTTACAAATGTAAGTAACTACTTTTTCAACGCAGGAATGGCGGACTATAGGGGTAAGCTGTGCGGGAAAGGTTATTCCCATTCTATTGTTGCGGGCGGCTTGCCCGAAATATCATAAGTCACCCGCGACACATTCTCGATCTCATTAATAATCCGATTAGAAACCAAACTCAAAAAATCATATGGCAGATGCGCCCAACGCGCCGTCATAAAATCAATGGTTTCAACCGCACGTAATGCAATTACATAATCATATCGACGACCATCGCCTGTTACGCCCACCGATTTTATCGGCAAGAACACCGCAAACGCCTGTGACGTTTTCTGATAAAGGTCGTGGTTATAAAGTTCTTCAATAAAAATATTATCAGCGAGTCGTAATATATCTGCGTATTCTTTTTTGACCTGTCCTAAAATTCGCACACCTAGACCAGGGCCTGGGAAGGGATGGCGATGCACCATTTCAGATGGTAAGCCTAATTCCATACCAATGGTGCGCACTTCATCTTTAAATAGCTCACGTAAAGGCTCAACTAATTTAAGCTTCATATCATCGGGCAATCCGCCGACGTTATGGTGTGATTTTATCAAATGCGCTTTACCTGTTTTACTGCCTGCAGATTCAATTACATCAGGATAAATCGTGCCTTGCGCCAGCCATTTTGCACTGGTGAGTTTGGCTGATTCTTCTTCAAAAATCTCAATAAATAGATTGCCTATAATTTTGCGTTTTGCTTCTGGATCAGTGGTATTTTCAAGCGCACGTAAATAACGCGCTTCGGCATCCACACGAATCACTTTTACGCCCATGTGTTCGGCAAACATCGACATCACTTGATCGCCTTCATTTTGGCGTAACAAGCCCGTATCCACAAACACACAGGTGAGTTGATCGCCAATCGCCTTGTGTAACATTGCCGCGACTACCGATGAATCGACACCGCCCGATAGACCAAGAATGACTTCTTCATCGCCTACCTGTTCGCGTACATTTTTAATACTTTCTTCGATGATATTATGCGATGTCCATAAATTATCACAGCCACAAATATCGCAAACAAACCGTTCTAAAATACGACCACCCTGCTTTGTATGAGTCACTTCTGGATGAAATTGAATACCGTAATAATGGCGCTCTTCATCTGCCATGCCCGCAATCGGTGCATTATCGGTACTTGCCATTAATTTGAATGAATCGGGCATTTGCTCCACACGGTCACCGTGCGACATCCACACATCTAACAAGCCATATCCTTCTGCGGTAACTTCATCTTCTATATCTTTAAGCAAAGCGGTATGACCACGTGCGCGCACTTTAGCGTAACCGTATTCGTGGTGGTCTGCATTTTCTACTTTGCCACCGAGTTGTTCTGCCATGGTTTGCATACCGTAACAAATACCCAAAACAGGCACGCCCAATTCAAATACAGCATCGGGGGCGGCAGGTGCGTCTGCATCTACCGCTGACTCTGGACCACCCGATAGAATGATACCTTTGGGGGCAAAATCGGTAACATCTTGACTGCTTACATCCCATGGGTAAATCTCACAATAAACACCAATTTCACGAACACGTCGTGCGATTAATTGCGTATATTGAGATCCAAAATCTAGGATTAACAATTTATCAGAATGAATATCAGTGCTCATGGGTTTGCTCAATATAAAAAATAATTAATTTAACATTTTATGATGCATTTTATTACATTTTTATTGCTCAAGTTTTAAGTTGCAGGTAATGACATTACTTTATTTACAGTATTTTATATTAAGATAAACTAAGGTACTTTGCATAAGCAACAAACATATAAAATGACTGATAAAAACCAACGCCATCAAAATCGTATGAAACGCAAGAAAACGGTGATTGATGCGACCATAAAAAAAGCCGACAAACAAAAAGGGCTGCTGCTAGTGCTCACGGGTAATGGCAAAGGCAAATCCAGCTCCGCGTTTGGCATGGTCGCACGTGCATTAGGGCATGGCATGAAAGTCGGCGTTTGCCAATTTATCAAAAGCCGTACCGACACAGGCGAAGAAGCTTTTTTTAATCAACAAGAAAACTGTGATTGGCATGTGCTCGGCGATGGCTTTACGTGGGATACACAAAACCGTGATCAAGATATTGCCACATCAGAAAAAGGTTGGGCTATTGCCAAAAAAATGTTGAATAACGCTGATTATGATCTTGTGGTATTAGATGAACTCACCTATTTATTAAACTATCACTATTTAGATAGCGATGCCGTATTAGACGATATTCAGTCGCGCCCTACCATGCAGCACACGGTGGTAACAGGACGAGCCGCCAGTGAGCCGTTGCAAGAAATAGCAGATACCGTTTCGGAAATTGCTGATGTTAAACATGCCTATCGCGCGGGATTCAAAGCGCAAAAAGGCATTGATTTATAGACCATGAGCTTAAAAGCACGTGATATTTCGTTGATTACTATTTGTTTCAAGAGTTCAATTATCTATAAAAGGAAACTGAATATTGAAATATCCTACCTATCACTTATCTAAATCTATGAACATTTAAGGAAGCTCTGATCAAGTCCCATAAAATTCTGCTGTCTTACAAGGCATCAGATCCTAGGCGTGAATTTTGA
>DQUJ01000033.1 GCA_015662325.1 Leucothrix mucor
AAAACTTTTTAAATAGCTTCTCACCATAAACGGCAATTGTCCCTGCAATCAATTTACTCGGGTCAATCATATGAGAAGCCCCAAAAGGATGAATAATAAGCTTTGCATTTTTACAGCGGTGCATGAACTCGCCCACGCCACCCGCATGATCGAGATGTACATGGGTCGGGATGACATAAGCCACATCATCAAAGCTTAAGCCTTTTGATGCCAGTACTTCTTCGACATAAGGCACACTATGGGTCGTACCTGTTTCGATAATGGCAACTTGTCCTGCCTGTTCTAGCAAGTAGATGCTGGCTATGCCAGATTGCGCGTATTCGGCATCAATCATAGTAATGCCGTGGTCGTAAGATTTGTTGTTTCTATTCATGTTCTTCTTATAGACTAAATTTAGGAATAATCTCAAAAAATTATTAATTCCCTCCACCCTTCGAACTCCGTTCAGGACACCGCCTAGTAGGAGGAGGGCTAGGGAGGTAGAAAGTTCAAAGGTACTGCTAGTTTTGAGTTTCACCCCTCACCCCAACCCTCTCCCTACTAGGGAGAGGGAGTTTAAACGACTAAAGCTTTAATCTCCGTCAAAGACTCAGGATCATCAATCGTAGAAGGCACAATATATTCTTCACCATTAAATATCTGCCTCATCGTTTTACGCAGTATTTTACCCGAACGAGTTTTGGGTAGGCGAGGCACGATGTAGACTTCTTTGAAGGATGCGACTGCACCGATTTCTTGGCGAACAAGCAAAATTAGCTCTTTGCTGATATCTTCATCGGTTTTATCTACACCATTTTTTAAGACGAGAAAACCTGTTGGCATTTGACCTTTTAGATCATCGTTACGCCCGATGACAGCACATTCTGCAATTGATTCATGCTTGCCTATGATCTCTTCCATTTCGCCAGTGGATAAGCGATGCCCTGCGACATTAATCACATCATCGACGCGGCCCATAACAAATAAATAACCATCATCATCTAAATATCCGCCATCACCACTCACGTAAAATCCTGGGTAAGTTTCTAGGTAGCTTGCTTTAAAGCGATCCATGTCTTCCCAAACGGTGGTTAAACAACAAGGAGGCAATGGAAGTTTAATGGCGATATTCCCCTGCGTGTTTGCAGGTAATTCGTTGCCATTTTCATCCAATATTTGTACATGATAACCGGGGCAGGGAACGGTAGATGAGCCTGCTTTAACAGGCATTTTTTCAATACCACGCATATTGGCAGAAATCGCCCAGCCTGTTTCGGTTTGCCACCAGTGATCAATTACAGGCAAATCAAATTGCTCGGTCAACCAATCGTAGGTTGGTGGGTCTAAACGCTCGCCTGCGGAGAACAAAGTTTCTAACGAAGATAAGTCATATTGCTTCGCCAGCTCGGTATTTGGGTCTTCTTTCTTAATCGCTCTAAAAGCAGTGGGGGCTGTAAAAAGCGCTTTGACTTTATATTCTTCAACCACTCGCCAGAATGCACCCGCATCGGGGGTCATAATCGGTTTGCCTTCATATAAAATAGTGGTGCAACCGTGTAACAGTGGCGCGTAAATAATATAGGAATGCCCAACTACCCAGCCCACATCGGATGCTGCCCAAAACACATCACCCGGGTCAATATCGTAGATGGCTTTCATGCTGTACTTCAGGGCGACTGCATGTCCACCATTCTCGCGCACTACGCCTTTGGGTTTTCCTGTAGTGCCTGATGTGTATAAAATATAAAGTAGATCATCACCTTTTACAGGTGTGCAATCGGCAGGTGTTGCTTTGCTCATTGCTGTCGCCCAATCTACATCTCGGGCTTGTTTAAGGTCTGCTGTTTTTTCACCACGTTGATATACGACACAGTGATCTGGCGTATATTTTGCAATATCAATCGCATTATCTATCAATGGCTTATATTCAATAACTCTGGCAATTTCGATGCCGCATGATGCGCTTAAAATCACTTTTGGTTTGGCATCATCGATACGAATTGCAAGTTCTGGCGCGGCAAACCCGCCAAATACAACCGAATGAATTGCACCTAATCGCGCACAAGCTAACATGGCAATGGCTGCTTCTGGAATCATCGGCATATAGATAATTACACGATCACCTTTTGTGGTGCCTAGCTCTTTGAGCATACCTGCACACAGTGCAACTTCATCACGCAGTTCGCGGTAGGTGTAAGTTTTTTTACTATTGGTGACAGGTGAATCATAAATGAGAGCGGCTTGGTCAGCGCGACCGTTTTCGACGTGGTAATCCAATGCCATGTATGCCGTATTCATTTTTCCATCAGCGAACCAATGGTGGATGCCGTGCTCATCTTGGCTAAGAATCTTCTGCGGAGCTTTAAACCACTCAAGCGCTTTGGCTTTTTCTCCCCAGAATGCTTCTGGGTTTTCTTTTGATGCGTTGAATTCTTGTTGGTAGCTCATATTGTTCTCCTTTTCTTTGTCGCGGAAAAACACCATGTAAAAGTGGGGGGGTGTGCTTTATAAACCGTCATTCCTGCATGTTTTTAGCAGGAATTCTTTATATCAGGCAGATCCCCGATAGAAACATTCGGGGGTGACGGCTTTAGTATTAGCACTAAAAGCACACCCCCCACTTTTACACGATCATTTATCTTTTGCTTTTTCCGTGTCCTTCCGTGGCAAAAAATCATTCAAAATACTGCGTAAACGAATCAACCTCTTCTCGCGAGGTGCGATAACTATTCACCAGTGCATCTTTATCTTCATAACCCAGCGCCATTCCACACAATAAAATCGTGTCATCACCATAACCAAGCTCGGTCTTAATAATTTCTGGATAATCAGCAATAGAAGCCTGCGGACAGGTGGCTAAACCTTGTTCTGTCGCCGCTAACATAACCGACTGAATGAACATGCCATAATCCATATACGAGCCTGCTTGCATCGCTGAATCCATAAAAAACAGCAACATCACAGGTGCATCAAAAGCGCGGTAGTTGGCTGCCCATTGGTCTGTTTGGCGCTCTCTATCGCCACGTTCGATTTTGAGTGTTTTATACATCAGCAAGCCACATTCTTTACGGCGTGAGGTGAACGGCTCTTTCCATTCTGCAGGGTAATAGCTGTATTCTGCTTTACCTTTATCACCATCACGAAAAGTCTCTTCGATTTTTTCTTGTAGCGATTGCTTGGTGTTACCACTCACCACGGCAACT
>DQUJ01000144.1 GCA_015662325.1 Leucothrix mucor
ACCTTATGGACAACCTTTATTCCCTGTTTCTTATGGATTTTTGCTGGCGCACCTTATATCGAATGGATTGGCTCACAGCCCAAATTAAAAAGTGCCTTGCAAGCAATCTCTGCCGCAGTGGTTGGCGTTATCCTTAACCTATCTGTTTGGTTTGCCTTGAATGTAATGTTTAAAAAAGTGGAATTAACCAATTACGGGCCAATTAAACTATGGCAACCCGAACTGGCCACGGTTGATTGGCGCGTTATCGGGCTTACGATTTTGTGTGCGGTTTTAATTCTAAAATTGAAATGGGGAATCGTCCGTGTATTAACTCTTTCATCACTATTAGGTGCTGCCTTAGTGTATTTAACCAGTGGCGGCACATTTTAACCTTTCCTACATCATCGACCTGTGAAAAGTAGGTCTCTATCTATGAAAGAATTTAATAATTTATCACTACAACGTATCAAAGTGGCAACTCGTTTGACTATCCTTATAAAAACCCATCCATGAATTATGATAAATAACACCTCAATTATCTCAGCGACCAAACAATGGATAACTACCTTTATTATTCAACATAATGTGTGCCCTTTTGCTAAACATGAATATGATAACGATAATATTGCTTATCTTGTGATTGATGAAGACCTGCTTGAAAATCAGCTTCATGCATTGATAGTTGCCTGTCAGGAGTTAGATTCGGATAAAACCATTGAAACTAGTTTGCTGATATTGCCGGAAGGTTTGAAAGATTTTGATGATTATCTTGATCTGCTAGCGCTTGCGAATGAGCTTATGCACAAACAAGGATATGAGGGGGTTTACCAACTAGCCAGTTTTCATCCTGATTATTGTTTTGAGGGTGTTGATGCAGATGATACGAGCAATTATACCAATCGCTCACCCTACCCTATGTTGCATTTAATTCGAGAAGCGAGTTTGGAAAAGGCATTGAAGAACTACCCTCACCCAGAAAATATTCCTGTGCGTAATATTAAATATTTGCGTGAATTAGGCAGTGAGCAAGCTAAGAAAATATTAAAGCAATGCTTTAGGAGAGCCTGATTAAGTCGATTAAATTTTAGCGTAAAAAAACGGTCGCTATTTTTCACGATGTGAGCTGGAATGATTGCTCTCTTGTAGCGATCGTCGTGGAAAAGTATCGGCAGTTTTGGCAAGCTAAAAATAATTGGGCTTGATCAGGTTCTCCTTTAGGAATCTCTGAACAAGTCTCATAAATCTAGCAACCAGTCCATTAAACCTGTCACTTTCAAAAGTATGATTAAAACTGCAATCGGTGCAATAAACTTCACAAGAACTAACCAAAGCTGATAACCCGTCTCTTTTATTCCTAACTCATCTTGAGTGCTGTGTTTATGCATAATCCAACCAGCGAATATTGCGATTAAAACACCTCCCAGTGGTAGCATAATATTTGAGGTGAGGTAATCCATCCAATCAAAAAATGTCTTTCCACCGAGTTTATTGTCGCTCCAAAGATTAAAAGAGAGTACAGAACCAATTCCTAGTAGCCAAGAAAAGAGCCCAACAAATAACGTAGAAGCAATGCGAGATACGCCTCTTTTTTCGGTGATTCTTGCGACGGCTGGCTCGATTAATGATATAGCGGAACTCAATGCGGCAAATACTAATAACAAGAAAAAGAGTGATGCTAACAAAGTGCTATAAGGCATTTGTCCAAATGCAATAGGGAGCGTTGTAAAGATTAAACCGGGGCCAGAGCTAGCCTCTAATCCGTTTGAAAAGACTATGGGAAATATGGCTAAACCAGCTAATAACGCGACGGCGGTATCTGCAATAGCAATGGTAATAGTTGCGCCACCAATCGACACACCTTTAGGTAAATAAGAACCATACGCCATGATTGCCCCCATACCTAAACTCAAGGTAAAGAACGCATGACCCATCGCGGTTAAGATTGATTCCCCTGTTAGTTTGCTAAAATCTGGGTTAAACAAAAAAGAAACGGCTTTTGCAAAATCGCCATTTTTCATTGCATAAAATACCATCATAATTAACATAATCAGTAAGGCTGGCATCAAAAAGGTAACCGCCTTCTCTAAACCGTCTCTAACACCGCGCGCAACAATAAAAATCACAATCGCAGAAATAACGGTATGCCAAAATAATAGATGGCCCCACGAACCCAGTAAACCAGTGAAATGTTGCCCTGCATCATCTGCTGTGATTCGTGAGAATACGCCCTGTACCGCATCGACAAAATACGATAACGCCCAGCCAGCGATAACGCTGTAATAGGAGAAAATCATAATGCCTGTGATAATTCCCATCCAGCCAAGCATTTTCCATAAACTAGAAGCGTTTTCTTGTTTGGCTAAGGTCTCCATGGTGTTGACGGGGTTTTGTCTCCCGCGACGACCGATTAGTATTTCTGCCATCATAATCGGTACGCCAATTGCAAAGATACACAGCAGGTAAACCAGTACGAATGCGCCACCGCCATTTTCACCCGTAATATAGGGGAATTTCCAGATGTTACCTAAGCCAACAGCAGAACCCGTGGCGGCTAAGATGAAGGTTAACCTTCCTGACCAACTGCCTTGTTTGGATTGATGCTTTGTTTGAGAATCCAATTGGCTATTGTCTGGCATATTATATTTTTCTTATAAAATGAAGTTAGCCTTGTTTTAGCAGATTTTAATCATTTATTCCAGAATATACGGCCGTTTTGCTTGTTGATACTTATTTAACTTCACTTCATTACGTAGATTACTCAAGGTGTAAAAAGGTATATCAATGGATAACTCATTGACGAGCCATTTAGTTGTAACCATAAGATAATATTGAAAAGTTAGACATAATAAACGATCAACCGTTCATGCTAGTGTCAGAGTTAGTATGATATATTTGGGAATATCATATCTTAATATTAGGCTAAATAATGTTAAATAATAAACGAACACTTATCATAACAATCTTCGCAGTAGCATCATTAAATGCCTGTTCGCAACAACAAGTGATTGGCAGTACCGTAGCCGTTGCAAAATTGCCCGTTAAAGTCGTTGGCGCGGCGGCTGGAACTGCAGGTAGTGTTGTCGGTGGAACAGTAGGCGGTGCAGTCGGTGGAAGTATCGGTCGAAAAGTGGGCAGTGCGGCGGGGCAATCAGCGGGACGTAATGCTGTGCCTTCTTTGTAAGACCTTTGTAAAAACTATCTTCCACGGAAGATATCGAACAGAATAAAAATTTCCGTTTTTTCCGTGTCTTCCTTGGCAAGAATCAGTTTGGTTTATAACTTTCTAAATAAGTCATAATCTCTTGCTGAGAACCACTCAACACAATTCTATCTTCCTTCTTAGCGATTTGATAATCATACATTGGGTCGTAGTAATCAAATAATAGCGTGTTGACTAATGGCTCAAATTCTTCAAGTGCTTGCGTATTCTTGAAGGTTGCCAACGCTAAACGCATTTGGTTTTGCGCTTCTTGAAAACGCTCCCCGCCCAAACGTTTTTGAATTTTATCGAGGCTGTTATTTAAGTGGTTTGATAACAGATTAAACGCTTCTTCTTTATCATGGCAAATATCATAAAATTGCTGATAAATATCCAATACATATTCTTGTACACTGATTCGATTACGTTCGCTATCAGGCACTTCTAACTTCACGATAGGCGCTTGTTGCATTTTATCGTATAAACTTTGTGGTACGCCGACCGAGCCAACATTGCGACCTTCATCTTCAATGACGAGAAATTTACAACCTGCCGCTTCCTGTTTTAATAATTGAATCGCGAGCGCATTTTCAAAGTTAATTTGTGTCGGCTGTGGGGTTGCTGTAGGCCCAAATGCAGAACCACGGTGATTTGCCAAACCTTCAAGATCAATACTATTATCTAGTTTTTTAAGTACGCGGGTTTTCCCCGAGCCCGTACGCCCGCCTAAAATAACGATGGGTATTTCAGAGGCGATTCGATCAATGCTTTCAATTAAAAAACGACGTAGCGCTTTGTAACCGCCTTTAACGCGTGGGTACTGGATACCTGTTTCATCCACCACCCATTGTTGACTGATTTTAGAACGTAAGCCACCACGAAAACAATACAACACGCCTTGAGGGTTATTTTTAAAAAACGTTGCCCATGCTTTTTTTCTTAAATTTCTATTATCTTCTGTGACTAATGTTGCGCCTAATTCAATCGCCGCATCTTGCCCCTGTTCTTTATATTCTATGCCAACTGCTTCACGTTCGGCATCCACCATTAACGGAATATTGATAGTGTTGGGGAATGCGCCTTGTTCAAATTCGATTGGTGCACGCACATCTAACATCGGAATATCATTTAAAAATAATGATGCTAAATCTTCAATTTGTGGGTGTTCTTCTGTGGGTAAACCGTCTATTTTTTTCATGGATTACACAACTGTAATTAACGGGTTATTATTGTTTTCAACTGTTTCAGTTGTTCGAATTAATGTACCGATCGACGTTAAATCAAACCCTTCTTTTTTAATCAGTTCTAAGAAGGTATTTTCATCAGCGCTATCGACCGAAACCAATAAACCACCACTGGTTTGAGGATCACACATAATCGCTGTTTGTAGATCGCTCATGCTACTAATCACGTTACCATAGCTTTCGAAATTACGCTCTGCGCCACCTGGAGAACAGCCCTGTGCGAGATAATCAAACACATGCGGTAAAATGGGTAGTTGATCAAATTGAATCACCGCGCTAACGCCACTGCCTTCACAGACCTCACGTAAATGACCACCCAAACCAAAGCCCGTCACATCGGTGAGTGCATTCACACAGTCCAGCTCTGCCAATGCTGTACCAATTACATTTAACTGACACATTGAATCAGGCGCGATATGCGCATGTTCGGCTTTGATTAGTTTTTTCTTTTGCGCGGTAGATAAAATACCCACGCCCAATGGTTTGGTGAGATACAGCTTATCCCCTACTTTGGCGGTATTGTTTTGTTTTACTTTCTTGGTTGCAACGGTGCCTGTTACGGCTAAACCAAAAATAGGCTCGGGCGCATCTATACTATGTCCGCCTGCTAGACTCATCCCCGCATCCATACAAGCTTGTCGTCCGCCTTCAATCACCAACTGCCCTACTTCGGCGGGTAATTTATCCAGCGGCCAGCCAAAAATTGCAATCGCCATAATCGGCTTGCCACCCATGGCGTAAATATCGCTGATGGCATTGGTGGCGGCAATGCGCCCGAATGTAAAAGGGTCATCCACAATTGGCATAAAAAAGTCGGTGGTGCTGATGATTGCTGTGCCGTTGCCTAAATCATAAACCGCTGCATCATCGCGGGTGCTGTTGCCCACTAATAAAGAGTCATCCACAAACGCAGGCAACTCGCTTTTAAGCATCACATCCAGAACGGCAGGCGATATTTTACAACCACAGCCAGAGCCGTGGCTGTATTCGGTCATTTTGATTGGCTTTATCATGTTTTCAGGCATTGTATTATTAAGACTAAAAAAATACTATTTAACCACAGAGGGCACAGAGAACACAGAGTAAAGCTTAGTTTTTTCTCTGTGACCTCTGTGCCCTCTGTGGTTTAATATATAATTTATCCCATATGAGGACACAACATG
>DQUJ01000008.1 GCA_015662325.1 Leucothrix mucor
CGAAGAAATTGGGAACTTGGCTAAGCCCCGCAGGGTAAGCCTCTAAGGCATCATCTTCGTTGTTCCGCTTCTTATAAAGGCAATAAGCATTTACTGCGAAGCGCGCTTAGAATATGATGCCTTAGAGGCTTACATAATTTTATGGGCCTTGATCAGAGATTCCTTAAAGACCTTATAAGATGTTGTAAAACTAATTTGATATGATGGCTTGTTCTTTTGATGAGGTGAATTTCTTAAAGAAATGGGCAATACGGTACATTAATTTTTCTTCTTTTTGCATTTCTAATACGGTTTCGTAGGCAATCTGATTAACAGTTTTGTCTAACTTTCTATCATAAAGGTCGTTGAAATATTTAAACTCAAGATCAATCGTTTCTTTAAGTTCCATTTCAAATAAGTTTTGAATTAAGGGTAATTCACGTTTATTGACTGACGTAATCCCCTTTGCAACCTTATTTTCATCTAAAAAAGTAAGACCTGTCACTTTACGTGATTCACCACTTTCATCCGTTAAATGAAAAATCATAGTGCCTTTTTTATCAGAAAGTTGCGTTTCTTCTATTTTATCTAATGAGAATGTTTTGATCATGAGATTATCCAATCTTAATTTTTATTATTCTAATCAATTCTAATCAAAAACAGACAGTTAATAAAATTTAACCGACAAGGGGTAGATGAATTTCTATGTGGATGAAAAAGCGCGCCACACAAGAATTAATTTATAAGGTCAGGCGTTTTGCTTTTTTTGCCGATGCTGTTGCCCTGTTGCCGACGAAGGAACAACCATTCCTGCAAAGTCCTCCCTAGCTAAAAAACGCAGGACTCAACTGATGCTGGCATTATGAATGAATGGTAGTACTCGGTAGCTTCAGCCCAAAATATTTCCATGCATGGCGGGTAACAGTGCGTCCTCGCGAAGTACGCATCAAAAAGCCTTGTTGTATTAAAAAAGGCTCAATAACGTCTTCAATTGTTCCACGCTCTTCGCCAATCGCGGCCGCAACACTTTCTACACCGACTGGCCCGCCATCAAATTTTTCCATGATTGCCAATAATACGCGACGATCCATGTGATCAAAGCCTTGTTCATCTACATTTAGCATATTCAGGGCACTGTCGGCGATGGTTTCATTAATTTTTCCATCTGCTTTTACTTGTGCATAGTCCCTGACACGGCGTAACAAACGATTAGCAATACGGGGGGTTCCTCGCGAACGACGCGCTATTTCTTTAGCACCGTTATGATCAATTTCCACGCGAATGATACCAGCGGCGCGCTCTACAATATGGGTCAGATCTTCCACATTATAAAACTCTAAACGTTGCACAATACCAAAACGATCCCGTAACGGCGATGTTAACAAGCCCGCACGCGTAGTGGCGCCAACTAAGGTAAAAGGTGGTAGATCAAGTTTTATAGAACGCGCAGAAGGCCCTTCGCCAATCATAATATCCAGTTGAAAATCTTCCATTGCAGGATATAAAATCTCTTCGATAACAGGACTGAGGCGATGAATCTCATCAATAAATAAAACATCGTGTGATTCAAGGTTTGTCAACAATGCTGCAAGATCACCCGCCTTTTCTAATACAGGACCAGACGTGTGACGTAAGTTAGCCCCTAATTCATTGGCAATTATATGTGAAAGAGTGGTTTTACCTAAACCTGGCGGACCAAAAATTAGAACATGATCAAGTGCATCACCCCGCGCTTTTGCCGCAGGAATAAATATTTCCATTTGCTCGCGAACCGCGGGTTGCCCGACATAATCACAAAGGTATTTGGGGCGTATCTGTTCTTCAATTTCACTTATTTCTTCATCAAGCCCTGCAACAGGTGAGATTATTCGATCCGAATCATCGTTCATTTAAGACTCGCTTTTAAAGCATTGTGTACAATTTGTTCTACGGATAAATCATCACCAACAGAAGCAGAAACCATTTTACTTGCTTGTGCGGGTTTATAGCCTAAGGCAAGTAAAGCGCCAACGGCTTCTTCTTCAATATTTCTTGGAATAAGTGTAGCTTGCCCTGCACCTATATCATCCAGCCCTTCACTAGGCTTAGGAAGACGATCACGCATTTCGATAATTAATCGTTCTGCTGTTTTTTTGCCCACACCCGGCAAACAAGTTAAGCCTGCTACATCATTAGCATGAATACGTTGAGCAAAATCATTGGCCGTCATGCCTGAGACAATCGCCAGAGCCATTTTGGGGCCAACCCCATTTACTTTTAACAATATTCTAAATAAAGCGCGTTCTTTTTCCGAGCTGAAAGCATACAGCGTATGAGCATCTTCACGAACGATCAAATGCGTAAACAAGGTTACCTCATTATCAATTTCTGGGAGATCAATAAAGGTGGTCATTGATGCCAATAGTTCATAACCAACCCCTCCCACATCTAATAATAATTCTGGGGCTTGCTTATGAAGTAGTGTTCCGCGCAATCGTCCTATCATATTTATCCTATTTATTTTTCTTGGTTTTTAGCATTGCTTTGCTAGCGCTTCTTGCAATCTCGATTTTGTTGCACCTACATGCGCATGGCTTAATGCAATCGCCAGTCCATCGGCGGTATCTTCTTGTATTTTCCCTTGCAGATTAAGTAGCAGTTTTACCATGTGTTGTACTTGTAATTTATCTGCGCTGCCTTTACCGACAACAGCTTGTTTAACTTCGCGCGCGCTGTATTCAAAAACGGGAATGTTTTGCATGACTGTCGCACATATTGCAGCGCCGCGCGCCTGACCTAGTTTTAACGCAGAAGAAGGATTTTTCGATACGAAGACATCCTCTATGGCCATTTGGTGTGGTTGGAATTCTCGAATGATTGCCTCGACTTGCTTATAAATAGCGCCTAATCGTTTCGGAAATGGATCATTCCCTAAGCGTATGCACGTACTAAAAACATGCTTACTATGGCGGCCATCACTATCGACAATGCCAATACCCGTGATACGCGAACCAGGATCTATCCCAATAATTCTCACTTCTTAGCCCCCCATGTTTCCTTTTTGTTTTATTATAACATGGTTTTATTTTTAAGGTGAGATAAGTTGTGACGTGAGCTTAGAGTGTAGCGATTGGTTGAATCTTGGACGTTTGATATGCTTCTATATCTCCATCATTTCAAAATCGGCCTTTCCAACATCACAATCAGGGCACTTCCAATCATCAGGAATATCTTCCCATTTTGTTCCTGGTGCAATTCCATCATCTGGCCAGCCTTTTTCTTCTTCATAAATCCAACCGCAGGTTAAACACATATAGGTTTTCATATTTTAAATACTCCAATAATCAATGTGATTAATATAGTGTGTAATTAAACAAAATCAATTTGATTCTTATTATTCTCTCGTGCAAAGGTCTCTCTATAAGATTAATTTAGATTAATAACTACCGATTATCTTATTCAGTTTTGAGATATAAGAAACAGCACGTACAATTAAATTTGCATCATGGAATAACTCATAATAATAATTAAAGATAAATAGAGATGCCCGAAGTTAAAAATAAATTCATCCCCCAAATACTTAAGCAATTAGTTGCTGACGGTAAGCTATCGCCTAAAATTGCCGAAAAAGCTTATCATCAAGCGCAAGAGCGAAATAAGCCTATTACTACCCACTTAGTGCAAAAGCAATTAGTGAGTGAAACGGATGTCGCTTTGCTTAATAGTTTGGAATACGGCTTAAGTTTTGTCGACTTAAATTCGATTGAAATATCATCAGAAACTCACGAGTTACTCGCGTTAGATCATTTAAAAAAGTTACAGTTATATCCACTTTTTAAAATTGGCAAAGCATTGGTGGTTGCGGTTGCAGATCCTTCCTTCTTATCTAACCTAGGTGATGTTAAGTTTGCTACAGAGTTAGTACCAGAACCCGTTATTGTAGAATATTCTAAACTACAAAACCTTATCTATGGTACAGCAGGTGGTGATGCAGTTGCATCAGGCATGTCTATATCTTCTGATACTCAGGCAATGGATTTGGTTATTGAAACCGATGATCTTGAAAAAGAAGAAGAAGACTCAGATGATGATTCTGGTGTCGATATAACCCAGTTTGTAAATGAATTATTAAGCCATGCCATTCAAAAAGGCGTTTCAGATATACATATTGAGCCTTATGAAAAAATATTGCGGGTGCGTTACCGTATTGACGGCATCTTACAAGTAGTCAGTATGCCGCCAAAAATAATTTCTAAAAAAATGACATCACGTATTAAAGTTATGTCACAACTCAATAGCTCCGAGCGTCGTAAACCGCAAGATGGGCGTATACATTTTAAGGTGGGCGATGATCGCCACATTGATTTTCGTGTCAGCATACTACCCACACTCTATGGCGAGAAAATCGTTATGCGTATCTTGGATTCTGATACCGCTGCTTTAGGTGTGGATAATCTAGGATTTGACGACATACAAAAAAAGAATTTGCTTGATGCTCTTGCAAAACCAGATGGAATGATTTTGGTTACAGGGCCTACCGGCTCGGGTAAAACAGTAACACTTTATTCAGGCTTAAACATTCTGAACACATCAGAAAAAAATATTTCTACAGCAGAAGATCCTGCGGAAATACAAGTACCTGGCATCAATCAAGTTAACATTAACGATAAAGTGGGGCTAACGTTTGCGGCCGCTCTTAGAGCCTTTTTACGACAAGATCCAGATATTATCATGGTAGGTGAGATACGAGACCTTGAAACAGCCGAGATTTCTATCAAAGCAGCGCAAACAGGTCACCTTGTACTCTCAACTTTACATACTAACAGCGCACCAGAAACCTTAACACGATTAATTAATATGGGTGTTCCACCGTTTAATATTGCATCTTCTGTACATTTAATTGTGGCGCAACGACTGGCACGACGCTTATGTAAGAGTTGTAAATCACCCGCGACCGACATTCCCAGCAAGGCATTGGTTCAGCTTGGGTTTAATGAAGAAGAGATAGAATCAGGCTCATTAAAGATTTTCGAACCCGTTGGGTGTAGCGACTGCTCTAATGGTTATAAAGGACGAGTAGGTATTTATCAAGTTATGCCTATCTCTGAAACTATGGCAACCATTGTTATGGCAGATGGTAACTCAATGGATCTTGCTAAGCAGGCGCAGGCAGAAGAAATAAACGACTTAAGGCAATCTGGATTAAATAAAGTACGTGAAGGCCTGACTTCATTAGCTGAACTAGAACGTGTTACAAAAGACTAAAAATAATAGGTAAATAAAAATGGCATCAGTAGCTTATAAAAATAAAACAGCCGAAAAAGAACTTCCAATATTTCTATGGGAGGGCATTAATAAGGCAGGCGTTAAAATTAGAGGTGAAAACCAAGCAGCTAACGAGAACTTTTTAAGAGCGGCTTTGCGTAGACAAGGTATTACGCCTAAAAAAATCACTAAAAAACGTAAAGGGCTCGGCGGAAAGGCGCTTAAGTCTGCTGATATTGCTCAATTTGCAAGACAATTAACCACTATGATGCGTGCGGGTGTTCCCATGCTCCAATCACTGGAATTAATCAGTGCTGGGCATGAAAAACCAGCCATGCAAGAATTAGTTAAAAGTGTGACCAAAGAAATCGAAGGCGGTAGTGATCTTGCGACAGCATTAGGCAAACATCCTAAGTATTTTGATGATCTTTTTGTGAATCTAATTGGCGCGGGTGAACAAGCGGGTACGCTTGAAGAAATGCTGGATAAAGTAGCGACCTATAAAGAAAAAACTGAATCAATGAAAGCCAAAGTTAAAAAGGCAATGATGTATCCATTGATGGTTGTTCTTGCCGCTATCATCGTATCAACCATTATGTTGGTCTGGGTAATTCCACAATTTAAAGATATTTTTGCAGGTTTTGGTGCAGACTTACCCGCATTTACACAATGGGTAATCGGACTTTCCGAATGGCTTCAAGCATCTTGGTGGCAGCCTGTATCTATTGCCGTTATTGTTGGCATTGGTTTTGTACAAGGACGACGTCGCTCACCAAAATTCAATCGCTTTGTGGACTCTGCAGTGCTCAAACTGCCGATTATGGGCGTTATCATCAATAAATCTGCCGTAGCACGATTTGCACGCACCCTAGCAACTATGTTTGCAGCAGGTGTTCCACTGGTTGATTCAATGGATGCGGTTGCGGGTGCAACAGGTAATAAATTATACGAAGAAGCAACGTTACAAATGAAAGAAGATGCTTCCAAAGGTGTGCAATTACACGTAGCAATGCTGACAACTCAACAGTTTCCAAGCATGGTTGTGCAAATGACTAAGATTGGTGAAGAAGCGGGTCGTTTAGAAGAAATGCTAAATAAAGTAGCGGATTACTTTGAAGAGCAAGTAGATGACTTAGTTGATACCTTATCTAAGCAGATCGAGCCTCTAATTATGGCAGTTCTTGGTGTGCTCGTGGGTGGCTTAGTTGTTGCCATGTACTTACCGATCTTTAAACTCGGCGCGGTTGTTGGTTAAAAACTAAACAGTTATAATTTAAGTTTAAAGAGACCTTTGCAAAGGTCTCTTATAGTTATAAAGAGGCATTCTTACTCAGTAAGAATGCCTCTTTAAATGGGGAAAGGGAATATGGAGCTTATCGCTTTACTAAAAGGAAATACCACCGCTTTTTTAATATTTGTGGGTTTCTTTTCTTTAATAATAGGCAGCTTTTTAAATGCA
>DQUJ01000194.1 GCA_015662325.1 Leucothrix mucor
GGGTTAGAAGGACTACAAATTCGCCAGTTTACGGCAATGCTAGGCTCTTTAATAAAACTCTTTATTGAAAAAGATGCATCTTTATTAGAAATTAATCCGCTTGTGGTAACTAAGGAAGGCGACCTAATGGCGCTGGATGCGAAAATCAATTTTGATGACAATGCGCTGTATCGTCATAAAGATTTGGTAGCAATGCGTGATGTTTCACAAGAAGACGAACGCGAAGCCAAAGCCAGTGAATTTGACCTTAACTATATTCATCTAGATGGTGATATTGGTTGTATGGTAAACGGCGCAGGTTTGGCAATGGCGACTATGGATTTGATTAAACTACACGGAGGTGAACCTGCAAACTTTTTGGATGTGGGCGGTGGGACAACTGCCGAAAGAGTTGCAGAAGCATTTAAAATTATATTATCTGATCCTTCTGTAAAAGGTATTTTAGTTAATATATTTGGTGGAATCGTGCGTTGTGATTTAATCGCAGAAGGTATTCTGCAAGCGGTGAATGAAGTGAAAATATCCGTGCCTGTGGTCGTGCGTTTAGAAGGCACAAACGCAGTAGAAGGGCGCAAACTGCTTGCAGAAGAAGTGGCTAAAACAGGCTTGAATATTATCGCTGCCGAAAGTTTAAGCGATGCTGCGGATAAGATTGTAGAACAAGCGGGGAAAGAGCCTTCAGCAGGAGAGGAGGGAGAAAAGTCATGAGTGTATTAATTGATAAAAACACCAAAGTCATTGTGCAAGGCTACACGGGTAAACAAGGTACGTTTCATGCAGGACAAGCGATTGAATACGGCACACAAATCGTCGGCGGTGTAACGCCTGGCAAAGGCGGGCAAACACATCTTGATAAACCTATTTTTAATACAGTTCAAGAAGTTGTTGATGCTACTGGCGCAGATGCTAGCATGATCTTCGTACCACCACCGTTTGCCGCAGATGCAATTTTAGAAGCCGCCAGTGCAGGCATCAAAGTCATCGCTTGTATCACCGAAGGCATTCCCGTTTTGGATATGCTTAAAGTCAAAGCAACGCTAATGGCAGAATACCCTGACACGTATTTAATCGGCCCTAACTGCCCCGGAATTATCACTCCCGGTGAGTGCAAAATAGGGATTATGCCCGGCGCTATTCATCAAGTGGGCAAGATCGGAATCGTTTCGCGTTCTGGCACACTTACTTATGAAGCAGTACACCAAACAACGCTGGCGGGTTTAGGACAATCCACCTGTATCGGCATCGGTGGCGACCCGATTCACGGCATGAACTTTATCGACTGTTTAACACTCTTTGAAGATGATCCGCAAACCGAAGGCATTATTATGGTCGGCGAAATTGGTGGTACTGCCGAAGAAGAAGCGGCGGAATACATCAAGAAAAATGTAACTAAACCTGTGGTGGCTTACATTGCAGGTGTAACTGCACCGGCGGGTAAACGTATGGGACATGCAGGCGCGATAATCTCTGGCGGCAAAGGTACGGCAGAAGATAAAATAGCGGCGCTAGAAGCTGCGGGTGTTGATGTGGTTCGTGCGTTGACGGATATGGGTGAGAGAATTAAGACTAAACTCTAGTCACGTAAAAACCAGAATGAAAAAAGGCGCTAGAAATTAATCTAGCGCCTTTTTTATTTTTACTTTTAAGTGTTTATTTACTATTCATCCTCTAAGCCAATACCAACTGCACTGGTGATTTTTTTCGGAGTAGATGTAGAACCATTACTAATTATCACATGAAGTTCATTATTAATAGTATCAGCCGATGCAACTGAAAAACGTGTGCCTTGATAGCGCTTCCCTACATAAATTGATTTAGCCTCTTTATCAATTTTATAGTAGTTAGTAGGGTGTGTCTGCCTACTACCCGGAGTACCATGGCGCGTACTCACCAATAAGAAGTCTTTCATGCTACTGTTAACAATAGAAACATTGAACTTTGATAACAAAACACTATCTTGAGCAGAACTAATATCATAAGAATGTAGCTCTAATAGTTTTCCTCTACCGTGTGAATTACACATACATTGGCTTCCTTTACTTTTAATTAAAATAAAGTGAAGTTTTCCTGTAATTGCTGCTGTTAAAGAGCTAAGAGGGTATGGGGTCGTACTCGAAAAAATAGTGCTTACGTTTGTTCCATCATCTTGTAAAATTTTATTTCCGCTGATTCCAAACCATTTGTCGTTTGCTTTTACAACATTGGTCACGTTATCAGTGTTAGCAAAAGGTGTATATACCTGCCTATCTTCCAAGCCAACGCCTATTTTACTTGTTACTTTTTTATATGATTTATTCCCGCCTCTTGTGTAAATAACATTAATTTCGTTATTAACTTTATCAACGGATTCAACAGTAAAGTCATCAGATGCTGGGTAGAGACGAAATTCTTCTGTAAGCTCAGTTAAGCCACTTTTTTGTACTTTACGGATCCTATAAAAATAAACTGGACTACGTCTTATTACTTTTATCCTCGCACTACGAACTAATAAGAAATCTTTCATTTCACCGTTAAGAATAGAGACACGAGGCTGTTTAATTACTTGTTTTACAGTGTTGGTTTCTAGGTCTAGATATACAAGATTAGCAGGAACTACAAAATATAACCTTCCTTCTATTGATGCACTCAGTGTTTGCACCTCAAGAGGATGTTCAAAAATAGTTTTTATGTTTGAAGAGCCATCATCTTCAAGTATTTCCTTTTTAGATGAGCTAATGCCATACCACTTGTTATTTGATTTTACAATACTGGTAATATTGGGCATGTTAGCAAAAGGTGTATAAACTGGGTTAACAATGTTAAAAGTATAAGCTGTCATTGCAGTCTCTGGCACAGCAGATTTCACATTCCATTCTGCATCACGGTTTACAAAACCAATGTTGATTGTACTGCCTAAATTAGCAAGTAAATTAGTCGGTATTGCCATTTCAACAATATCGCCACTGCGTGCTGTTTCAATTGCACCGATATTATAATCCCACGACCAAGCAGAGCTATTCACTTTCGCTTTATCCAGATGATTATTTTCAATCATGTAATCTGCGCCGCCTTGATTCCAAATGTCACCACCGAATTGAAAACCTGTGGCAGAATCATTATCCGTATCAAGGAAAACTTGGGTATTTTCGCCAATGCTGGGGGCATCAATCATCAAGTACAATTTACCGTTCTTGTTGGTTGCTTTGATGATGCCAGCAGGGCTGTTTGATGTATCTGCAATATCTGCCCAATCACTGTTATTGCCGTCAATTACGATTCCATCTGGAACGGCTGCAATTACTTTTACAATACGGGTAGCCGTGCCTGTATTTCCAGCATTATCAGTAACGCTATAGCTGATTTCATAACTACCGATTTGAGCCGTATCAACAGTAGAGTCAGTCACTATTTGATCACTTAGCACGCCATCAACATTATCTTTAGCGGTTGCACCTGGGTCGGTAAAATCACTGCCTTGTTGAATAACAAGCGTGCTTGAACCATTTAAACTAATCACAGGGGCAGTTGAATCAGCAGGTGGAGTAATATCCAGTGTGTATTCTGCCATCAGGCTAGAACGCGGGTAAATTGCACTTACATCCCAATCAGCATTGCGAGTCATAAGCCCTATTCGTATAGTAGGTTTTAAACCTTCCAATAACGATTTTTTAATTGTTACAGAAACGGATGAGTCTGTTTTTTGGTAACTTACTTGGCCCACATTCTCATTCCAGCTCCATGAATAATCATTAGAGGTTGATTTAAACAAGCGACCATCTTCTACAATATAATCTGTTCCTGCCTTATCCCATGCTTCGTTCTCAAAACGGAAACCTGTAGCTGCATCGTTATCTACATTCAAATAGAATTGAAAATGGTCACCGCTTAAACTCCCTGAAGCAGAAGTATATGTGATAGTGATATTATCTGGCGTTGTTGTTACGACAGGCGCATTAACATCTACTCGCGAAAGCACATTAAGTGTTTGTAAATTTTCACTACTTACGTCATGCGGTTGTAACGCATTGCTGTTGTTAGAGTTATGAGGGTTATTAGAACTATTAGGAGAGTGATTATCACCAGTGGCAGAGCCACCACCACAGGCAGTTAAGATTGATAAAGATAATAAAGAAATTACAGCTAACGATTTATTGTGTTTCATTTTTGAGCACCATGTAAAAATTGTTTTAATAAGAATAAGCACATCATATCGGCATATCATTTTTTTAATAAGTCTGCCTAGGATTAGCGGTGATTAATTTCTGATCAACTGATAAGCGGTTGTTCTCATCGCTTGATGATCACTTACTTGCTAAACTGTCCAGCATGAATACAGCCCCGAACTTAAAAATAGCCATTGCCCAAATCAATCCCATCATTGGTAGCTTTAAACAGAATGCCCAAATGATTCTTGATGCGATTGAGCAAGCAAAAGCAGACAATGCTGAAGTTGTATTATTTCCTGAATTGGCATTAACGGGTTATCCACCCGAAGACTTGTTATTACGCCCTGCTTATCTTAAAAAAGTTGAAAATTCGCTACAGCAAATAGCCAAACAGGTTAGCGGAATCACCGTGGTGATTGGCACGCCCTTAATTCGTAAAGATATGAATGGTGAAGACATGCTATTCAATATGGCTTGCGTCCTTCAAGAGGGGGAAATCATCGCGGAATACGCTAAGCAGCATTTACCCAATTATCGCGTGTTTGATGAAAAACGTTATTTCAGGCGTGGCAAAAATTTCGAGCAACAAACCCACATAGTTGAAATAAATAATCACAAAATAGCGTTATTAATTTGTGAAGATATTTGGAAAGAAGCGCCTATTCAACAAGCCAAACAAGCGGGTGCAGATGCCATTTTTGTTTTAAATGCATCGCCGTTTCGTGTGCATAAAAGTACAGAACGTTTGGCGTTGCTGGAAAAACGCTCTGCTGATAATCAGCTACCGATTGTTTACGCTAATTTGGTTGGCGCGCAAGATGAGCTGATTTTTGATGGCGAATCTTTGGTGTTCGATAGTGATGGCAAACTAACCTTTCAAGCGCCCACGTTTGAATCAGGTGTTTTCACAACCACAGTTTTTAATAAACCCAAACCTATAAAAGCCAGAACCACAACTAAGCCAGAACGGATTTACAATGCGCTTGTTTTAGCGATAAAAGATTACGTTAATAAAAATGGTTTTCCCGGTATTTTATTAGGTCTTTCTGGTGGGATTGATTCTGCACTTACCATGGCAATTGCGGTTGATGCGCTGGGTGCAGAAAACGTTGAAGCCGTGATGATGCCGTTTCGTTACACCGCAGAAATGAGCAAAGAAGATGCTAGCCAGCAAGCACGAACTCAAGGCGTTAAGTATCGAGAAATTCCTATCGAACCGATGTTTGATACTTTTATGGATGCGCTTGAAAATGAATTTGAAGGCTTAGAGCGCGATACCACTGAAGAGAATATTCAAGCGAGAACTCGCGGTGTTTTGTTAATGGCGCTGTCTAATAAATTAGGCAAAATGCTATTAGCCACAGGCAACAAAAGTGAGATGGCTGTCGGCTATGCTACGTTGTACGGTGATATGGCAGGTGGTTATGCGCCACTTAAAGATGTGTTTAAAACCATGGTTTATGAGTTATCTCGCTACCGAAACTCTATTGGCGATGACGGCAAAAACAATGTTAAAAGCTATAAAGAAATCATTCCCGAGCGTGTTATTACACGCCCACCTTCTGCCGAATTAGCACCTGATCAAATAGATGAAGATTCATTGCCACCCTATGATGAATTGGACTCAATGCTTAGAATGTTTATTGAAGAATTTCAAAGTGTCGATGATATTGTGGCGCAAGGCTACGATAAAAAAACCGTCGAGCGCGTTGCCAATATGGTGCTACTCAATGAATATAAACGCCGCCAAGCACCACCTGGCGCACGTATTAGTAAACGCGCTTTTGGCAAAGATCGTCGTTATCCCATTACGTCGCATTACCGCTGGCATTTAAGTAGCGACAATTTAAGTAACAAATAATAATGCATCGGCAAATAATCACCATTACAGGCGAACAATCCATTTGCCTTAAAACCGCCCACAATTTAACCCAGAAATTAGAATGCGTTGCTGTTAATAGTTACAAAGAAGCGCACCGTTTTTTAGGGCAAGAGTTTGATGCGGTTATTATCGACTTGCACGAAGGTTTTGATGCAAATGCCTTTGGCGCAATCACTGGGACTATTCGTGGTGGTGGTTATTTAC
>DQUJ01000204.1 GCA_015662325.1 Leucothrix mucor
CAATAGAGCAAGACGCAGAACAGCGTGGTAAAGCATTAAAACAGGCAGAAATCCAAAACCGTGTGGGTCGATTAACTGAACGAGAAAAAGAAGTGATGGAGCTTATTGTAACCGGTATGCTCAATAAAAATATTGCCGCTGAGTTAAATATTAGCCAATCCACAGTAGAAGCACATCGCGCTAAAGTTATGGGGAAAATGGAGTCAAAAACTTTATCTGACTTAATGCGAATGATTATTTCATTGCGCCCGCAATGCTAAATATGTCTTTGCAATGAAGTTACATTGAACTTTTATTCGAACCCGATGGTGCGTAAAAATAACTAAAATATTTTCAAAAAAAAAGCCGGTTAGATCAAAATCTAACCGGCTATCAAGACTGGTATCTTAGTCTTTTTTTTCAACTTACCTTTCTGGCATTTCAGTATCTTTACCGTTAACGGTTCCACGTCCACTATCAATAATTAATTCACCTTGTTCTGATGAATCTGAATTACCGCTAGAATCTGAATTGCTGCTAGAGTCTGCATTGGCTTTAGAGTCTGAACTCTCTCCGCCGCCACAGGCTGTTAGTACGCTGGCTGTTAATAATGTCATTATTAGTAAATATAAACCTTTCATTTTAAACCTCTTTTAGACTTTAGGAATATACCCTAAGTCTTTGTATTAATAATAAACCCTATCTGAAACTTCACAGATAGGGTTAATAGTTAAACCGTTTTACTCTACGGTCACTGTCACTTTAGCCCAACTATCATTCCAGCTAGGATCTTTAACACCATACCAAATATCAATCGTACCTGTTTGGGTGTTAGGTGCAGTATAAACAAGTTTATTGTTTACAATGCTTACACTACCCATCCAAGGACTATCTACTTCATAGATTACAAGACTGTTGCCTGTATCATTGGCAATAACATCAATGGTAACCGTTTCATCTCGCGCTACTGTAGCAGTATCATCTACTGCTTTTACATCATCAACAGGCTTTGATGATCCAGTTACAGTAATCACTACATTACCCCAGGTTGTTTGGCCTGAACTATCAATCAACTCATACCAGAAGTTTTCTTCACCTGTAAAAGTAGCACTTGGCGTATAGGTAATTGTGCCATCGCCATTATCCACGAACGTACCACCAATAGCTGGATCAATCCACCCTGTTCTAAGGCCTGTGCCTTTATCATTAGCTAATAAGTCAATTGTCACAGCTTTACCACTAGTTGTGCTAGCAATATCTTGGTTCGCTTTTATAACTATGGGTTGAACCGTTGAATCAACTGTTACTGTCAATGCTGCCCACTCCCATTTATTAGCTGTCGTTGAGCTTACGGCATACCAGATTGTATCTTTACCACTGAAGCCACTGTTAGGTGTATAGCTAATCTCTCCACCCACATTTGATGCTTCGCCATTAGGACCTGAATAAACCGCTTCAAGTACTAAACCTGTACCGGTGTCATTAGCCAATACATCAACGGTAATCGCACTACCATCGGATTCTGCTGTATCGTAGTTAGCAACAAATGGAACATGAGGTGTAGTTGAACGGATATCATCAACATCAATATAGGTTCCTTGAATTGGAACTCCGCCTGTATAGAGTGAATCTACAACTAACGCACTACTACCGTTTTTAGGGTTATTAAAGACACCTGCCATATTAATTTTGTAGAAAACACCGCCGTCTGAGAAAAAGTTATAGTAGTTATCACCGCTATCATCCACATAACATGTATGTGACTGTACCGTATTTTCAAGGTTTTCACGAGCGAACGGTAATTTTATCCAGTAATAACCAATCGGTCTTTCTGAATTAATATAACGAATAGAACGATTCATACTTGTTCCATATAGTGGACTGAAAGCATGGTTTGTAGTTAAGGCCACATTATGTTTTTTAGAAAAACACGTATGACCTGGACCCGTTTGAGGACCGGTATTAATGTTATTGGCAATTTTCCAACGGTTAACATCAATAACGCTCATTGCGCCGCCTGCCATACCGACATACAAGTGTTTATTGTTTGGTGCAAAATCACCATTGTGACCACCAGGTAGACCTGCGTAGAAACAATCTACTGGGAAGTCATTATATGCATCTTGATCTCTACTACGTTTAACACCTTCTCGTGCAAACAATTGATTGTAGAGTCTCTCACGTTGATAATTTGGACCTTTTAATGATTGATAAAAAGTACTATTGTAAATACTAATACAAGATTTTAAAATTCTATCTGATTTTGCTTTTGAGAATTTTTGTTTACGTTGCAAGTCCATACGGCGCTCAAGAGTAAGACCATTTGACCTTAATTTAAGCTTCAATAAGGCATGAGGAACACCAACACTATAGTCGTATCCATTAACGTGTTCGCCTTCTTCAATAGCATAAAAATCTGCTGCTTGGCTACCAGTTAGCTTAGTTCTATCTCGGTTCACAATCTGGTGGATTGAAGTACGTGTAGGCAAATGGTTCAGCAAGGTTGATTTTATTTGGGTACCTTCCTTCCAAATACGATAAGTAGAAATTTGCTTATTAGTTCTATCAACAACCGCTGCAATATCTGGGGTTAGCCAATAAGGGTGACCACTCACCTGATCACCACCATGTGACGGTGTTTTACAATGGTACTTAGTTGCAGCTGCAAAAGTATTCGCATCAGAGTGGCTTAATAATTTACTGCCATCTGTTAAAGTACAGTCTACATTTTCACCAATTGTTCCTACGACTTCATCAGTTTCAACATTAATGAAAGACCCCATAGGGCGATTTCTCGCTGTCATTAAAATAATTTTGTACTTATCATTATAAGCATC
>DQUJ01000267.1 GCA_015662325.1 Leucothrix mucor
CTGCTACATGGGTCACAGGCAAACAGAGTGGCGTGTACGACATGCAAGATGTGTTAGAGTTATAAGTTTGAGACCTTTGCACGAAAAATATGACGGATTAAAAATGCTTAAATTCTCCCTGATTTCCTTAAAAACTCGGTCAATAGCCCTGCTATACCCTTCCCCTTGCTAAGCGATGTCCTGAGCTAAGTCGAAGGGTGAAGGAAGCGCTAAATAAGCTTTTTTCAGGTTAAGCCTCTAGGGTGCTAAAACGACGCCCTAAGGACGTGTTTTACTTATTGTAATGTTAACACGCGGCTTGATTAAAGCTATTTGTTTAATCCCGTTGCCCTTCTATGGTAATACTCCCTTTTTGGCTATCTTTATGTATACTTCCTTTCTCCCGTTGAAATTTTGAAGGACTCTCCATGAGTGCAAGCGAAGGCTGTACAGACGATAGCTGTAATTTATCCGATTCATTACCTGATATTGCAAACGAGCCACATACTGGCCCCAATGCCCCCTTAAATTGGGTTGGTATGAGCGAGATAGAAGTGCCTGTGCATATGCTCAATGGAAAAGGCGAAGATATTCAAACGGTTGCCAGAGTACAGGCTTATGTGAATTTGACTGATCCTAAAAGCAAAGGGATTCACATGTCGCGCTTATATTTGGCGGTTGATCAAATGCTGGGCGATCGTGTATTAACGCCCGGTTTGTTGCAAGAAATTGTTGAATACTTTGTTGAATCACACGAAGGCATTAGTGATAGTGCCTACTTAGAATGCCGCCTTGAGTTTTTTGAACGCCGTCGATCATTGATTAGTGATAATACGGGCTGGAAAGCTTATAAAGTACGCCCAATTACATCACTTAAAAAAGGTGTGTTAACCACAGAGTTGACGATTGAAGTGCCTTATTCTTCGACCTGTCCTTGTTCTGCCGCTTTATCGCGCGATATTATCCAGCAAGGTTTTAACGATAAGTTTGGAAAATCGGGTCAGGTTAATTTAGAAGATGTGCACGAATGGTTGGGAACGCCTGAAGGCATTTCTGCAACTCCACACAGCCAAAGAAGTATTGCGCAAGTACGTGTTAAGTTATCGGATAAAGTTAAAGATTTACCGATTTCAAAATTGATTGATCAAATAGAAACTGCGTTACCAACACCAGTGCAAGCAGCAGTTAAGCGCGAAGATGAACAAGAATTTGCGCGTTTAAATGCAGCAAACTTAATGTTTTGTGAAGATGCCGCGCGACGTGTTCAAGCAGAATTACATAAAGATAGTAATTTGACCGATTTTTGGGTTCGTATTAATCATATGGAAAGTTTACACCCACATGATGCGGTGGCAATTGTGGTGAAAGGTGTTGATAACGGTTACCGTGATGATCCACGGGAGTTCCCGCATTAATAAATAGGTTGTAAAACATAACGACCTTTTTACTTACCTTTTATTCTTTGTTTTGGCGGGTCTTGGACAAGTTTCGCGCTAATACAGTTATGTATTAGATTGCGCCCACTGAATGATTTGTTGTGCATTTAATGCCCCCGCCTGACGCGCAGCTTCTTTGCCGTTCTTAAACATTATAATGCTGGGAATACTACGAATACCAAACTGTGCCGCCGTTTGCTGCGCTAATTCGGTATTTAGTTTCGCTAAAATAACGTTAGGTTCTAATTGAGCACTTGCCTCTGCAAAGGCGGGTGCCATCATTTTGCAAGGCCCGCACCATTCTGCCCAGAAATCGACAACCACAGGCACATCACTTTTCGCAATAAATTTTGCAAAGTTTTGATCATTTAATTCTACAGGGTATCCTGTAAATAATGATTTTTTACATTTTCCACAGTTCGGTTTATCTCCCAAGCGTGATGTTGGGATACGGTTAACTGCCGAACAATGTGGGCAGACGATGTGTTTTTTATCGTTCATTTAATCTTCTCTTGTTACTTATTTACTGGCGTGTTTTTTTGTGGGAATTATTAGATGTTGCTATTCAGTTGTTTCAATAATCATCATCGAGTGATCGGAAACGCCATCTAAGCGAACTTGATGGTTGTAGCGTACCTCTTTTATTTTTTCATTAAATTCAGTTGATGCTAGCGCATGATCATAGCGAAATCCATTTTTTTGTTTAGTGCTAATCCACGTATATTCACGTGCTTTTGGGTTACGACTACGCCAAGTATCTATCCAACCATCGCGCAGTAATTGTTGGAATAAAAATGTGTGCTCAAAGGATTTTGTTTCAGAATCTTCAAACGGAATACCGATATTCAAATCGCCAATTATCAGGCTATTTTCTTGTAAAAAGTCTTTATCCAAGTCAATTAGAGCATGTAAATAAGGCGGTTGTTTTTTCTTTTGAGGTAGATGTGCCGCAATTAAATTGAGTTCAGCTAAATCAGGGAAGAACGCTCTAACCGCGCGAGCAGGTATGGGTTCGTTTTTAGGGAAAATATGCGCTTGAAATGAGTAGCTTGAAGTAATAATAATACTATTGTCGCGGGCACTGGTAGTTTCTGGCACGTATTGCTCATCCAAGCCCATACTTGCTAAGCCTTCTAGCAAAATTTCCTTGCTTGAACCATGACGAAACTCTTGTAAAGTGACAATATCGGGCTGTTCTTTTTCTATCGCATCAAGGATATCATGGGCGCGTTGTCCGCCACCGTGGAGGATGTTCCAGCTGAGTATTTTCATCTAATAGCAATAGCCGGCACTTGATTTTTAAAGGGGCTTTGTTCAGACAAAAGAAGATCAAAATGTTGATCAGGCACACCACGAGAACCAGTTAATCCAGCAGTCATGAAAATGGGGTCTGTATCGCAATATCCAGTCTCACCTTGCGAATTAATGCCATATTCACAGCCATTCTTAAAATTTATATCACTGAGTTTTCGGGTATCACAAGCATCACCGATCCCGTCACTATCTTCATCTGCTTGGTTAGTATTTGCTACCGTTACACAGTTGTCTGTATTGTCGCTAATACTGTCGTTGTCAGAGTCTAGTGGTGCTTGATCTGATGTATTGTTGGCTACATCTGAGGCTGTGTCAGTGGAGCCTCCTCCGCACGCACTGAGTAAATATAAACAAAATAAAAGTGTAATAGTTTTATTAAACATAATATGCAGATTATTTATTATCTTACTCAACAATCGACCAACCACCCACAATATACTTCTCTTGCCAATTAGCTAACAGCATTCTAATTTGCTCTTCAGAACTGCTCACACGTATTTCATGTTGTAACGGCTCTTTACGATTCGGGCTGTAGTTGGTTAGGTGTAAAACATAGGCAGGATGATCGCGTGAAGCTTCTTCTTTATTCGTCTTCCACAATAATAACTTACGTACCATGGTTGCTTCCCTAAGTACTTTGGTGGCGACAATACGTTCCATAACCGTGCTTGTGGGCAAGATTAAATCATCGGCAATGCGTTCTAAATCGGGAATTTCTGTAATATCTGAAAGCTGCGTCATTTTCACATCATCGGCGTTCGCTGTTTTATCATCGCGGATGCGCAAAAACTGGGGTGAAATGATGCTACACAAAGGTAAACGGCGTACGCCGACCCAATGATTTTCTGACTCTTCCCACTCGATTATCATGCGGTCGATGGTACTGCCGTGTGATGTGCGCGAAATTATATCCAAGCAGGAAATTTCAATAACTAGCCCGGGTTTAATCATTTGATAGGCTACACGGTCAGAGTTGACCTCGGCGTACTCACTTTCAACCACTTGCGGGTTAAGCAGTTTGAGTATTTCTATACGTTGATCGTCACTAAAACCACCACCCACGCGTGAGATAATTTGGAAACTGCCATCTTTACGAATCACTGCCAGTAACATACTGTGCAACATGCCCGCACGATCATCAATGCCTTCAGTAAAGCCAACCACAGCCAAATCTAAGGTATGACGTGGTTTGATTTTGAAAACACCCGCGCTGTCACTACGCACCACCACGCCTTCGGCATCTTCGCCATCGACCCACTCGGCAAACTTTTTGAAGATTTCTTTTTCGTCGCCAACGATGGTTTCAACCGAATGAACCAAGCCATCCTCACCAAAGATTTCTTGCACTTTATTAATCGCATCTGCGTAATGCATGGAATAATCTCTGCCATCTAAATCATAGATATTAAAGATGCCGAAACCGAGGCTATCGACCGCTTCTTGGTCTTCTGGTTTTCGTGCTACACGCACCACATCATGCACCCAAGGGCGTTTTCCATCGGGTCGGTTTACATATAACTCACCGCCAATCAAAGCAGATTTCACACCTGCATTTTTAAGATGTTTAGCGGCGCGCTTGTGAAACTCTGCACCCATACGCACTGTGCCACCAGGGTTGACAGTGAAAGCTTCACCGTTTTTATAGACCAAGCAGGTAAACTCACCGTCTATTTTTCGGCTGATAAAATAATCACCTGCGGGGATACGGTATTTAGCTTTATCACGATCAAGCGCCATCATCATTCGCCCTAATTGGCGGCGACGCATTCTCACTTGGCGCAAAATATCAGGGTCTTTTATGCAATCAGCGGCTTTACCGACGTAGTAGTCGCCGATTAACTGGTTAAGTTTGTCTTTATCTAAGAGTGATTTCATCGTTATTTATCTTCGAGGGCGATACCATTCATGGATGCATGAATGAAGGCATCATAGAGTTCTGGAAGTGGTTCTTTTAAACTATTATCAAGGCGTAATTGTATCATTTTAATGGCGCTTCCAAACAAACAGGCGCTAATAATCCACACATCTTGCTTGATAAATTCATTTTGTTTTATACCCTTTTCAATCACCTGACGTAGTTTGATAAAAGCTGCATCATCACAAACTAAAGGTTCATTGGGGAGAAATTCTCGGTGGTTGAATTCTTTCAGCTTATCTCACTATTTCAATTTTTATCTCCTCCCCAACCTTTCCCCTTGCTAAGTGGAGGGGGCTAAGTAGCTTGTCTTTATTCTTGCTTGCTACTTTTTCTTAGCAGTGTTTTTTTTAGAGGGCTTTTTCGTAGGTGCTGATTTTTTAGCAACGAC
>DQUJ01000032.1 GCA_015662325.1 Leucothrix mucor
GATAAACCCAAAAAAGACGTTATCACTCAGCGCGAAGTTCACTCGGTTCTAGGTAATTCTACTAAACCAACATCAGTAACACCGCCTAAACAAGTCCAAACACGATCAGAGGCCAGTGCTTACGCTAATATTCCCGATAGCTCTGATAATCGAAAAGCGCCTCGACAACACGTTAGCTCGCCAGCGGTAAAGTCATTAATCATTCGAGCACGCGCTGATATGGCAATAGGTCGTGATCAATCGGCAATTAGTAAAATAGAACGGGCGTTGCGAATCGAATCCGATAACGGTGAGCTTTGGTATTTATTGGCGAAAGCACATCAAGCATCAAGCAATCATCAACAAGCGATTACCATGGCTAAGAAAGCCATTAACTTTGCGGGCGCAAATGAAATGTTAGCGATTAAAAGTTGGAAACTGATTAAGCTATCGGGTGAAGCCTCGGGTGATACCGTGGTGGTGCAAGAGGCAATTAATTACAATAAAATTAACCGTTAAATAAGTTGAACCGATAATAAATGACAGAATCTATCGACTGGAATGAAATGCTGGGTGATCAGGGCCCGTTAGCATCGTCTATTTCTGGTTTTCAACCGCGCGAACAACAACAAGCTATGGGTGCGGCAGTTGCCGAAGCAATAAAAAACCATTCTACAGTCGTAATTGAAGCGGGTACGGGCGTGGGGAAAACCTTTGCTTATTTAGTCCCCGCGGTTGCATCGGGTGGGCGCGTAATTGTATCGACAGGGACAAAAACACTGCAAGATCAGTTGTTTGTAAAAGACCTTCCTGTTGTAAAAGATGCCTTAAAAACAAACACTAAGATTGCTTTATTAAAGGGACGTGCTAACTATTTATGCACCTATCGTTTTGCGCGCGCACAATCTGATGGGCGTTTTGATGATAGGCGTACACTGTCTAATTTACAGCGTATTGATGATTGGTCAATGGTTACCGTTTCGGGTGATGTGAATGAGTTAAACAACGTTCCACACGATGCCGAAGTTTGGCAGCACGTTACATCCACTGCCGATAATTGTTTAGGTGCAGATTGTCCAGATTATGATGAATGCTATGTGGTAAAAGCACGCCGCGAGGCACAAGAAGCCGATGTTGTCGTCGTCAATCATCATTTATTCTTTGCTGATTTAGCCTTAAAAGAAGAAGGCTTTGGTGAGCTATTGCCTAGCGCTAATGCAGTGATATTGGATGAGGCGCATCAGTTGCCAGAGATTGCTTCTACATTTTTTAGTGAATCATTAAGCAGTCGTCAATTATTAGAATTGGGTAAAGATATTCTGGCAGAAAGCTTGGCGAACGCATCGGATATGCCCGAGTTACGTGATTTAACCCGCGCTTTAGAAAAATGTGTTGCAGAATTACGCTTGTCGATGGATAAACCTGGTTTACGCGAACCATGGTATAAGATTAGTTCTAAACCTGCTATACAAAAAGAAATCGCCAATTTAGTCGAAATTTTAGATGATTTAGAAAAGGCGTTAATCATTGCCGCTGATCGAAGCAAGGGTTTGGAATCGTGCTTAGAGCGTACGCAGTTGCAACAACAGTATTTACATAATATAGAAAACCCCAAGGCGAACACCGTTCAGTGGTATGAAACCTATACGCGTTCTTTCTCGCTTGTTTCAACACCGTTGGATATTGCCGATAATTTTAAAAAACACATCGAAGCCTTGCCCTGTGCGTGGATTTTGACATCGGCGACGTTGGCGGTTGGGCAGTCTTTTGATCATTTCACTCATCGTGTGGGACTGGAAGATTCTAAAGAGCTATTGTTAGATAGCCCCTTTGACTATTGGCACAATGCACTATTATATGCGCCACCAAATATTCCAGAGCCGCAAAATGTTGAATTTGTACCCACACTGGTGGCGGCGTCAATTCCTGTGATTAACGCATCAGAAGGTCGCTGTTTTATGTTGTTTACCAGTTACCGTGCGTTAAATGAAGCCGCGGCATTACTTAAAGAAGAGATTGATTACCCTATCTTAGTGCAGGGAGATTCATCCCAAGCGGAAATGATTAAACAGTTCAAAAAA
>DQUJ01000264.1 GCA_015662325.1 Leucothrix mucor
GCAACTTGTACAGGCTATTTTTTTATTTTTACTTAAGCGTACATCGTTAAATAATAATTCACCCAATTTAATTGCATTAGGATTATTTAAAACACCGTTAGATGGATCTCGACTGTGTAGTGGAATACTTTTAAAAGAAAACTGCTTGAGTTGTTGTAAGTCTGCGTTTGACCATTGTTCTGCCTGAAGCGAAAGAGAAAACAAGAGTTGAAACAGAAGAAAGATTCGAAAAAAATTACGCATTTTAGATTGAAAAATCAAACTCAACCTGATCAACAAGACTTGAGTCACTGTTTTTTATATGAAAGCGTAGAAACCAATCACCTGGCATACTAAATTTAAGCCCTTTAATTTGATAGAGGCTGTCTGTTGCCAACCAACTAACAACGGGCGATGTTGGCAAACCGTGTTGATGAGCCGGCATACCGCCTTCTAAAAAAATTGTTGCGTTTTTTAATGGATGTTTTTTGCCTTCTTTAGGCGCTTTTTTTAGCGTATCAATTTGCAACTGACAATCTTGAAAAGAACCCACGCTTGGCGCTGATGAACAGACTAATTTCACATTGAAATGTTTATCTTTCGATAGTTGTTTCATTTCCCACTGTGGGGGAGTCACTTGATCGTTTATTAACGTGCTTGCAGGAGTGTTTGATACTTTATTAGTTTCAGTATTCGTTTCTGCAAACAAAACCCCTGCAAACACTAACAGCAATGGGAACAAGAACAGTATGAGCTTTTTCATCATGGTATCTATCTTTTAATTATTTAGCCATTACGAGGCATTACACGATCACATTCTATACAACAGTTTGTGATTATGCCTTGATATTTAACAGTTCCAATGAGAAATCTCTGATTAAGAATTACATCATAACTTCAAAAAAGGAGATTCATTTACAATTAAATACCGCCGCATGGTTCTGACTATATTAGTCAGAACCTTTTCTGAATCTTAATAAACCAATAAATCCAATGAACAATAACCATTCAACTGGCAGTGAACCGCCTCCACTTGATGTTTCTATCGCAGGAGAAGAACCCGTGCCTACTTTAATCAGTACAGTAATAACCGAGCTATCAAACGTGCCATCATTTACAACATAGCTAAAGCTATCATCGCCCTGGAAACCCGTTTTAGGTTTATAAGTAAAATTACGACCTGATTCATTAAAGCCTGTAATAACACCATTTTCTGGCTGCCTTACAATTCGATACGTTAAAGTATCATTATCTACATCGGTAGCTGATAACGTTAATGTTTTACTACCATTTTTAATGACAGATACTCTTTGCGCATTACCTGTAGGTCTAGTTGCAGATTGTTGTGTACCACCACTGAGTTTATACTCTAGATAGTTTTGATTATCTGGGTAAAGGTCTTCACTCGTTCCACCATAAGCACCATTGTCACCTCGTAACACAAGGCGTATTTTATGTGGATTGCCAATTGCGCTACGTGCAAAGCTAAATTCTGCAGTGTTCGCGTTGTATTGCAATGTTGTGGTTACACTTGCACCCCAGCTCCAGCTATCACCGTCGCCTGTATATTTTTGTAACTGCGTGCCTTCAAGAATATAATCTGCACCAATATTACCAATACTATATCCCGTTGCTGTATTGCCATCGGTATCTAAATACGCTTGCCAACCCCAGTTCATATAAGTACCGCTGTTGTTATCCTCACTGATAGAACCATGGTTTTTGTACATAAGATAAAGTGTATCTGCATTATGTGCCATTGCAGCACGCTGCCAGTTAATAACATTGTTCGTGCCTGATATATCATTGGGGTCATCTTCAAATGCCGTTAATGAACTCCACTCTTCAATATTACCATCCACATTTATACTACTCACTAAATTAGATATTACGCCTGTTTGTGATCCCGTCACGTTAATTGTCACCGTGACCGTTGCGCTATCTGAATTTCCATCACTGGCATTAAATCGGAAACGATCTTGCCCTGTAAACCCAGCATCAGGTGTATAAACCACATTTGGTGCTGTGCCGCTCAATGTACCGTGTAGCGGGCTAGCATCAATATTGTACGTTAATGGATCGTTATCAGGATCTGTCGCAATTAAGGTAATATTTGCACTAGAACCAGAAGTAACCGATACCGTTTGCGTAAACGCTACAGGTCTATTACCTGATCCGCCATTACCTGAAAACTCATAATCAAAATAACGTAAGCTTGAGCCTGCACTATTTTGTCCATCAGGATATAAGTCTGTTCCCGTTCCTTGATACGATTCATTATTACCACTAAATGCAACACGAATAGAAGAAGGGTTTCCAATCATACTGCGAGATAAAGCTAGTTCTGCAATTTTTCCACTGTATTGAGATTGAGCTAGACCTTCATGCTGCCAACTCCAATTCATACCACTACCGGTGTAACGCAAAATCTGATTACCTTCGATGATAAAATCAGCACCGATTGCACCTGTTTTATAACCTGTATTGATGTTTTTATCCGCATCAATATACGTTTGCCAGCCCCACGCTAAATAAGAACCACGAGTACTTACAGGATCAATATTGCCTCTATTCGTATAAAGCAGGTATAAATTTTGATCAGTATGTGCCAACGTAGCATTCTGCCAATCAATCACACCTGAGGCATCATCAGCATCATCAGAGAAACGGGTTAAACCATTCCAATCGGATGCATTTCCATTTACCGTAATTTCACTATTAACAAAGTTAGAAACCGCTCCGCCTACTTGACCAGAAGTAACCGTTATTGCCACTGTTGCAATTGCGCTATTCACGGTTCCATCATTGACTCTAAACTTAAAGCTATCCGCACCGGTATAATTGTTATTTGCTGTGTAAACAAGATTTGGAGCAGAACCACTCAATGAACCATGAGTCGGCTGTGTGGTGACTTGATAAGACAATACATTACCATCTACATCACTACCGTTTAGAATTACACTAATTGATGCGCCGCTGCCTACTGATATTTGCTGTCCATTGGCAACAGGTCGTGTGTTCGTATTGCCACTTCCACTAAACGCATAACTTAAGAAGCCAGAATCGGGATAGCGATCCACACTGGTGCCAGAGAATGCGGCATTTGTACCTATAAACACTGCACGCATTGATTGAGGGTTACCAATTAATGCTCTAGAAAAATTCATTTCAACTGTTTTTGCGCGATAGTTTAATTGTGACTGCCCGACATTCTCCCAAGCCCAACTTTCACCTGTTCCTATGTAGCGTTGAATACTTGGGCCTTCGATAATAAAGTCAGCACCAATACCGTTAGTTTGATAACCTGTTGCGGCATTATTATCAGTATCAAAATAGCCCTGCCAACCCCACGGAATATAGTTTCCAGAGACATTGTTAGGGTCTACATTCTGTCTGTTCTCATACGCTAAATAGACTTTATCCGTACTATGTGCAATGCCAACTTTTAACCAATCAATTTGGTTGTTCGCACCACTAATATCATCGGGATCATTGCCAAAGAATCGAATACCAGTCCAATCATTTATTTGTCCATCCATCGTAAAGCGGCTATTAGTTACTTGATTAGAAACCGAACCAGATGAAGGTGCTGTTACCGACCAGCTAAAACGTTTAGTTGCGCTACTGGTAGCATCACTGGCTTTTAAGGTAATCGTATAAGTTCCAGCACGCGTTAAACTACCGGAAATTGTACCGTTAGTGCTATTAATTGATAAACCCGTTGGTAAACCCGTTGCACTAAAACGTAAACTATCTCCGTCTGCATCTGTTGCTCGAATAGATAAATTAACAGAGTCTCCAACCAGACCCGATTGATTACCAGGTGACGTTAATTGTGGAGGGTTATTTATATTGACTGTCGATACAGTCCAGTTAAATTGAGCAGTACTGCTTGCAGTACCATCACTTACTGTAATTTTTACCGTATGATTGCCTGCACTTGAGGTTGCCAACGTGCCACTAATAACACCAGTATTGCTATTAATAACTAAGCCTGCAGGTAAACCCGTTGCAGAATAGTTTAGAGAATCACCATCAATATCACTTGCTTGAATAGCCAAATTAACGGATGTTCCTGTTTGTGATGTTTGACTTACTGGCGCAGAAATAGTCGGCGGTGTATTCGTTACAACTTGTGGGCTCAAAGGATTAGATGCATGCCAATCGCGAGGAATAATTTGCAGATGGCTCCAATGTGCATCCATGTGCGGCGCATCTTCAGCGCGCGGCATATGGTAGAATGTAACGCCGGCCCAAATCACAACATCTTGATTTGCAATGCTTTGACCATCAACAAACTCAGCTAAGTTTTTACGCCCACTGGGGTTGTGTGATGCAAATTTTTCACTATTATTGTGTCGTGTAACATAAAAATCATTATGCGTAAAAGGCTCACTAGCAGGCCCAATATCTTGATGGCCTGTTTCACCCAAAACAATGTCATACGACATAGTATGATTGTTTGAATTTTTAATTGCTTTATCACGAATGCGCCAGCGACGCATCGTATCTGGATTCACTTTACGAGAAGTTTCCGAATTAAATACCGTTACTTCTCGCTGACGTTTTCCGTTGACTAATGGGAAGTTTATTTCTTCAACAATATCATCTTTATTTGTTTTATTTAAATCAAAGTCTAATTTCCAGAAAAAGTTATGAAGATGTGAAATACCCGTGCGACCATCACCCATCTTCCAACCACGGCTTTCATTACCACCTGAACGTTGTAACGCACCCGTTGCACCCATCCAAGGTTCTATCGTGCCATCATCCATAAAGCGCCATGTTGGAATATAATAATAAGCACCTACGGGAGAAACACTGAACAAACTTAAATTATGTCCTTTTAAACTATTGCTACCACTTTTAAATGCAAAGTCACGTTTTTCTATTTGTTTACACAATACATTTTTACTACCAAACCTTAATCTTGTACCACCAACACATTCATCGGCTTGTAAATCCACCATATTATTACCACCAATACCATAGTCTGAAATATCATGATAGCGTTGGCCATTATCATCATAAGGTACGTGGATTTGTGCTACAGCCGCATGATTCAATATCATACGACGCTGTCCATTTTTAGGCGTGTAATAAATATGATGGAAAATAATACCTTCGCGTTGACGATGCTCCCAACACATATCCCAGCGTGAGCCGTTTGGCAGTGTTTCATTGACATAGAAACTATCACCACAATGCTCAGCCGCTGTTGCAGATGACGTTGGTATAAAAAGGGAAGCTAAAACCAACACGAGTGTTAACAATGGCAATGACAGAAGTGATGCCAATCCATCTTGCATCAAATTTTGTTTTTTGTATTTTATTATGTTTTTCATTTTATTATTCATATTCTTATAAACGAGTCGTTGAAGTCCAATCTCGTGGTAGTAAAATAAAACTACTCCATTGCGGAGCAGCAGAAGAAAAATCTTCATCTCGTGGTAATGTGTGATGGCTTAAGCGATACCAAACAACAATATCTTTTGCATTAATATTTTCTGAATTTACAAATTCACTCACGTTTGCGCCACAATTATTAGTTGGGTTATTCACAGCAAAACGCTCGCATGCCTTATAGTTTGTAAAATACACATCATTTTTCAGCCAAGGGGATGAACTATTACCTTTATTTTGATCGGCATAATTAAGCATCACCATTTCATAAGAAATAAATCTATTTGACGAATTCCTAACGCTCTTATCACGTATACGCCAAAATTTCTTTTCTGCTGGTGTAAAAGAAGCAGCTAATTCACTTGAAATCGTTTGTATTTGTTTAGTCTTAGTCAGTCGATCAGTCGAAGGGACACTCTTAATCTGTTCAATTACATCATTGTTATTGGATGAATCAATATCAAAATCCAAACGCCAGAAATAGTGATCAACAAAACTAGTCGCTATTTTATTCTGAGCTGTTACCTTCCAACCTGCAGATGCATTGGTGGTTGTTTTTGTAAACTGACCCGTTAAACCAACACTGGGTTCTATTGTGCCGTTTTCTAAGAATCTCCAACGAACAATAAACTCACGCGAACCTGCTGCAGAAATACTATAAACATCTAGCTTGCTGCCTTGTCTACGTGCGTTATTTTTATAACGGTAAATATAGCCAGCCGCTTCATAGCTTGAACAAACAACATTGCGCCCTGCTTCTTTATGTAATTGACCATCACACATCTCAGGTGTGAGTGTTTGTAAATGACTACCGCCTAAACCTGCACCTGTGACTAAAAACTCACTGGTAGAGCCATCATCGTATTCTGTTTGTATTTGAGAAAGACTGGCTTCACCCAATACACGACGGCGCGGTTTACCCACCGCTTTATAGTGTATATCGCTATACACAACGCCTTCTGCATCACGTACTTGCCAACATAAGTCCCATTTTGCACCGGAAGAAAATGTTTTTGAAATAGTATGCCCCGCTGGGCATGCCGTTCCATTAGGGCGTGCTTGAGCAATACTTATGTTTAAATTAACTAAGACTAAAAGCAATAATGCTACACTTGATTTGAACGATATATTTTTCATATTAAAACCCGATTCTCTGCGTAACAACACCTTTGGATAAATTCACAATCGGTGTAATCTCAAAAACAATATTCTCGCCGGTATACAACATTAATTGCGCACAACGATGGATACCACACAACTTACTTGCCTCATTGACACGATTCGGCAAACTATCCGCTGTAAAGCTAAAGGCTTTAATATTAAGATCTTTGGCATCCGTTAAAGGACGAGAAGTAATACGGTGATATTCGTTTTCTAAAATCTGACGTTCGTCTTCATCTTCAAACACGATGCGTTTAGCACGCTCTAATTCATTTTCTGTTAGCGGTAATTGAGTGCCCTGTGTACGCTTACTACTGATCACCGCCGATGTATTTAAATCAACCACCGACTCGATCAATTCATTAGTTTCATAATCGTACGTAAAAATATCAGCATAACGCTGATCTTGAGGTGCATTCTTTTGTTGATGACGCTCTACCAGCAATACTTCTTTTGATGAATGGCTGGCTGATGTAGAGGCCGCTGATCGCGCCACTGCTTTTACTTGCGTTAATGAAACGACTTTACTAATCTCATCTAATGACAAAGGATCATTGGGATGAGCATAAGCGCTAGTAATAGCAAATGAACTCGTAATAACGGCGACTAAAAAGGTAGACACCGTTAAAAATAAGGACGATTTTTTTCGAGAATGGGTAATACAAAACATGTAATTTTCCGAAGCAATATTTATTATTTTTATTATTATACAGTGACTTACAACAATCACCATGCGATCGATCAATCAGTTACTACCGTTAATCATAAAGATAGCTAAATATATATAGAGACC
>DQUJ01000175.1 GCA_015662325.1 Leucothrix mucor
AAACTTAATTTAACAGGGTGTTTTATTTCAGCTTTAACTGCATCGGGGTGCTTTATGATTTTATTAATGTAAATAACGGCAATCACGACAAAAGCCAGCAGTGCGCCATAGGCGACTAAACTATCAATAAATACGGTGCTTTTTAGCAAATGACCTGCTTTTTCCCATGATATTGCAAAACCAGATAAGCCCATGATAATAGAGAAGAAAGAAACGGGAAAGTTTTGCAATCTTGTAAGGTTTTCTTCATTTTCTTGTACGGTATTTGTTTCTGTCATGGCAAAATCCTGTTTGCTTACTGTTTAAATACCCTAGTGTATTAGTAAAGTATTGCATATACATTGATCAACCACAATGCTCATCTGTCTCATTACAATCACATTTTGCTGGTAGCTTCGCACCCAAGGCTTTACTCAGTTTTTCCCAATCAAAATAAGGCCCCGGATCGGTCTTGCGACCGGGTGCAATATGCTCATGCCCCGTAATTCCATTTGCCTTTAAATTAGGATACGTTTTGATCAAGGCTAACAGCGTTTTTTCTAAGACTTTATATTGCATCTTAGTGAAGGGCTCGAAATCAGTGCCTTCCATTTCGATACCGATTGAAAAATCATTACACACATCTCGCCCTAAAAACTGCGAAACACCCGCATGCCAAGCACGTTTATGAAACGGCACGTATTGAACAATCTCACCATCACGACGAATCAATAAATGGCTAGAAACCCGAAGCTCATAAATTTCTTCATAAAAAGAGTGTTCGCTTTTATCCAAAGTATTAGTAAAAAGTTGATCAATGCCCTCTCCCCCATACTCATTCGGTGGCAGGCTTATATTATGAATAACAATCAGGTGCATATCATCTTCATCGGAACGATCATCGCAATTAGGCGAAAGATTGATTCGAGCATTTGTGAGCAAGCCTGTTTTAGGCTCAACTCCTAATGCATTAGCATTTTTAAATTTAGGCATTGCTTAATTATGCCAGAAGAAAAAACATATAATCCACTTGTTAAGGTTACATTCTTCATCATTATGTTATTATTCCTACTCTATAGAATGAATTGAACGAATTAAAAAACATGACAGATGAACGTACCGCCACCGTCACCCGCGACACACTAGAAACCCAAATTACCGTGACCGTCAATCTTGATGGTACTGGCAAAGCCCGTTTTAAAACCGACGTGCCTTTTCTTGAGCATATGATGCAACAAATTGCTCTGCACGGCATGATTGATATTGAGATTGAAGCCAATGGCGACAATCAAATTGATGATCACCACACCGTTGAAGATATTGGTATTACACTCGGACAAGCCTTTGCTAAAGCAATTGGTGATAAAAAAGGCATTCGTCGTTATGGTCACGCTTATGTGCCGTTAGATGAAGCGCTATCACGCGTAGTGATTGATTTTTCGGGTCGACCTTCTTTGCAAGACCAAGTGGATTATAAACGCGCCATGATTGGTCGTTTTGATGTGGATTTATTTGGTGAGTTTTTCCAAGGATTTGTTAATCACGCCCAAGTGAGTTTGCATCTGGATAATATCCGTGGCAAAAATGCGCACCATATTGCTGAGACGGTATTTAAAGCATTCGGTCGCGCACTGCGCATGGCGGTTGAGTTTGACCCCCGCGCGATGGATGCAATTCCTTCTACTAAGGGTTCTTTGTAACTTTCTAGCAAACTAAATAACCCCGATTTAGAGTAAACCAAAAATGATTTGTGTAATTGATTACAGCATGGGCAACCTCCATTCCGTACACAAAGCTTTACAACACGTGACTAATAACAAAGTAGTTATTAGCTCGTCACCTGATGAAATTCTTAAAGCCGACCACATCGTCTTCCCAGGTCAAGGTGCGGCGCGCGATTGCATGAGCGAGCTGAATAAGCACGAGCTTGTGGATGTAATAAAAGAAGTTTCAAAAACAAAACCTTTCTTAGGCGTTTGTATGGGCATGCAGGTGTTAATGGAACACAGTATCGAAGGCGGAGGTATTGACTGTATCGGGCTTTACAAAGGCAATGTTAAGCACTTTACCGATCACATTGGCGCAACCGATTCAGAAGGCAACCGCCTTAAAATCCCACAAATGGGTTGGAATCAAATTAGCCACACACAAGATCACCCTCTATGGAAAGGCATTGAAAATAACGCACGTTTTTACTTTGTGCACAGTTATTTTGTAGATCCTGATGATAAAAGCATCATTGCTGGCGAGACTGATTTTGGTATCAACTACGCTTCTGCCATCGCTAAAGACAATGTGTTTGCTATCCAGTCACACCCCGAAAAAAGTGCAGATGACGGCTTACAGCTTTTGAAAAATTTTACGCAATGGGATGGCGTAAGCTAAAAAAACGCAAGTCGATAAAGAATGTTAAGCTACAAAAAAAGCACAGCATTAGACAAAATCTCAGCAGTGAAAACATACAAGCTAACAAGGAACAAGTTAATG
>DQUJ01000174.1 GCA_015662325.1 Leucothrix mucor
ACTTAATGCCGATGATTTGACAGAAGATGATATTTCTTCATTTGTTTCTACACAGGGCTTTCCTGATCCTGATTTATTCATTCGTACAGGTGGCGATAAACGCATCAGCAATTTTTTACTGTGGCAGATGGCGTATACTGAGTTATATTTCACCGATGTATTATGGCCCGATTTTGATCGTTCAGAACTGCATAAAGCCATCGAAGACTTTTCTTCACGCCAGCGCCGATTTGGTAAAACAGGTGATCAAGTGATAGCAGAAAAAGAATCAAATAACGGTAAAGCCAAGTGAGTAGTGGATTAAAGCAACGTATCGTTACGGGTGTGATTCTAATAATCGCTGTACTGTTCGGTGTATTATCTCTTTCTCCATCTTGGTTTGCAGTGATCACGTTAATCGTATTTGTTAGTTTAGGTGGCTGGGAATGGGGTCGATTAGTTGACTTCGACGACTTTTCGCGTGGTGTTTTTGTAGCGGGTTTGTTGGCTGTCGCCTTTATTGCATATTGGTGGGTTGATGATAGTCGATGGGTAGTTATTACTGCAGGGGTGTTGGGTTGGGTTGTCGCCTTGGTGTTACTCTCCCGTTATAAACAAGGTACAGAATTTTATAAGCAGAATAAGTGGATATTACGTTTAGCAGGCTTTTTTGTGCTGTTACCTGCGTGGGTCGCCCTGATTACCTTACATGCGACAAATCCTTTATTGGTGTTGTATTTGATATTTTTAGTCGCCATCGCCGATAGTGGGGCGTATTTTACAGGCAAAGCATTTGGTAAAAATAAACTAGCGCCAGAATTAAGCCCAGGCAAGACGCGCGAAGGTGCATTGGGTGGTTTAGCGGGTGCGTTTGTTTGGTCGATTTTAGGGGCATGGTTTTTTAACGTGACTGGAACAGATTGGATTTCTTTCATTGTTTTATCTGTTGCATCGGGGATGTTATCGGTATCGGGAGATTTGTTCGAAAGCTTAATCAAGCGCGAAGCGGGTATGAAAGATTCTGGAAACATCCTTCCTGGTCATGGTGGAATCTTGGATAGAGTCGATGGTTTAATTGCCGTGTTGCCTTTGTTTACCTTGGGTGTCTTTTTAACGGCTATCAAAATTTCATAAGAATAGAGATCTTTGCACGAGAGTATGGCGAGAGTAAAAATTGTCTAATTTTTCCTGTTTTTCTTAAAAATGAGGTAATAGCAGGGCTATTGACCGAATTTTTATGGAAATCAGGGAGAATTTAAGCTTTTTTAATCCGTCATATCTCTCGTGCAAAGGTCTCAAATAATTAAGGGTTTCCATAAGTGAATCAATCTCAAGGCATTACCATTCTAGGTGCGACAGGTTCTATCGGTGTTAGTACCTTAGATGTGTTGGCACGTCATCCTGATGATTTTCACGTTGTGGCGTTATCCGCTAATACGAATGTAGAAAAACTAAAAGAACAGTGTTTATCTGTAAAGCCTGCCTATGCGGTAATGGTGGATGAGCAATCCGCAGAACAACTACAGCAAGCGTTAAAACAAGTAGGAAGCACAACCGAAGTGTTATCAGGCGCAGATTCCCTAATCAAGATCGCATCCTTACCAGAGGTTGATCAAGTGATGGCGGCAATCGTTGGTGCGGCAGGTTTATTGCCAAATTTGGCGGCGGCAAAGGCGGGCAAACGTGTTTTGCTTGCGAATAAAGAATCGCTGGTGATGTCGGGCAAACTGTTTATGGATGCGATTAAAGATAATGGCGCAGAGTTGTTGCCGATAGATAGCGAGCATAATGCTATTTTCCAATCCATGCCTTATCGTGCTGATTTGAATGCAGACCATGGCAAATCTGATCAAAAAGCATCTGTCATTAAAATATTGTTAACCGCATCGGGCGGCCCGTTTCGTACCCGAGAAATTTCAACACTTGAAAGCGTAACGCCCGCAGAAGCCGTTGCTCACCCTAATTGGGAAATGGGCAAAAAAATATCAGTGGATTCCGCCACGATGATGAACAAAGGCTTAGAAGTCATCGAAGCCTGCTGGTTGTTTGATGTGGATGTGGATAAGATTCAAGTTGTGATTCATCCGCAAAGTACCGTGCACTCAATGGTTTCTTATAATGATGGTTCAGTGCTGGCTCAATTAGGTAATCCCGATATGCGTACACCAATTGCGTATGGTTTGGGTTACCCCGCAAGAATTAATTCGGGTGTTGATCAGCTCGATTTATTTGAAGTGGCGCGCTTGGATTTTGAAAAGCCAGATTTTGATCGCTATCCTTGTTTACGATTAGCTTACGAGGCTCATAAAACAGGCGGAAATGCGACTATTGCGCTCAATGCAGCAAACGAAGTTGCGGTCGAAGCATTTTTAGATGATAAAATTCGCTTTACCGATATACCACTCGTCATAGAAAACGCACTGTTGCAGGTGTCCGCTGGGACAGCATCGCTATTAGATGATATACTTGCGCAAGATTTAGCCAGTCGTTTAGTGGCTGAAGACTTTGTTAACAGCTTGAAATAATTGTTATTAACGATCTCAAGTGTTTTTGAAACGTGACTTTTAATTAAAAATACACATAAAAAACTATGACTATACTTATCGCTATTTTAGCCTTCTTCGTTGCCATCGCCATTTTAGTTGGGGTACATGAATTTGGGCATTTCTGGGTTGCACGAAGACTTGGAATAAAAATCATTCGTTTTGCTATCGGCTTTGGCAAACCTCTCTGGACGTACAAGTCAAAGGATAAAGATGGCACAGAATATGTGCTTGCAGCTATTCCAATGGGTGGCTATGTGAAAATGCTGGATGAGCGCGAAGGCGATGTGGCAGAAGACGAAAAGCACCGTGCGTTTAATCGTCAGCCCGTTTGGAAACGCTTCTTAGTTGTACTCGCTGGCCCTATGTTTAACTTCTTTTTTGCGATTGCCGCATTTGCTGCGATTCAAATGATGGGTATTGATTCGGCTCGCCCTTATGTTGGGACGATAACGGCAGGAACACCTGCGGCTCAATCGGGCTTTGAAATGAAAGACAAAATTCTAGCGATTAATGATGTGTCGCTAGAATCTTCAACTCAGGTACGCCTTGCCCTATTAACAGAATACCTTAAAGATCCAGTTCTTAATATTCATGTGGAAACTGCTTCTGGTGCAAAAGCCACGCGTCAGCTTGATTTGACAGGAACGTCACTGCTTGCAGATGAAAGCGATTATTTTGTTAAAACAGGCATGAATTTTTGGCGACCACCGCACACTACGATTATTACGATGGTTCAAGAAGACTCAGCGGCAAAAGAAGCGGGTGTATTGGCAAAAGATATTGTGCTGGGTGTTGATGGCAACAAAACGCTGACATCAGAAGAGTTTTCTAATTACATTAATTCACACGCAGGAAAAAGCGTTAGTTTATTAGTTGACCGTCAAGGTACTGAGTTATCTTTAAATATGACGCCGAGACTCACTATAATAGAGGGTGTTGAACGTGGTTTAATCGGTGTTGGTTTAGCTCGAAAATATAACGAAGAAGATATAAAAGGCTGGTTATTTAAACGTGAAGCGCCGTTCTTTGAGGCCGTGAAAATTGGCATAAGTGAAACATGGGATATGTCGGTGATGACATTGAAAGTAATGGGTCGTTTAATTACTGGGGAAGCATCGTTAAAGAATTTATCAGGGCCAATTACTATTGCTGACTATGCAGGTAAAAGTGCGCAGATGGGTTTAACGGCTTTTCTGGGTTTGCTGGCAATCATTAGCTTGAGTCTTGGCGTGTTAAATTTATTACCCATTCCAATGTTGGATGGTGGTCATTTATTTTACTACTTAATTGAATTGGTCAAGGGAAGCCCGGTTTCTGAAAAGGTTGAAGCGATTGGAATGCGCATCGGGATGAGTTTAGTGGGGATTCTAATGGTCGTGGCTATTTATAATGATATTGGCAGGCAGATTGCTAAATTTAATTAATGGGTAACTGCTTTGGGGGAGCTCCCTGAGCGGAGCCGAAGGCGCGGTAAACGTGCACTTGTTTTATTTTGAGCAAAGCGAATGAAATGTTTATGAGATGCTTAATAAGTAGATGCATTCTACTGTTTGGCGCTAAATAAAAAGGGTTTATAAAAATGAAAAATCAAATTTTAAAGGCATCTATTGCGGGTTGCTTATTAGCAATAAGCCAAGGTGTTTGGGCGGGTAATTTTATTCTTAAAGATGTGCGTGTTAGCGGTTTGGAACGCGTTTCTGCAGGGACGGTACTGAGTAATATCCCTGTTAGAGTAGGGCAAAATTTTGATGATCGTATGACTGCAAATGTGGTTCGGTCCTTATATAAAACCGGTCTTTTTGACGACGTAAAAATCAGCCGACGTGGTGAGGCGCTGCACATTAAAGTACATGAGCGTGCCGCCGTTGGTGAAATTAATATCAAAGGCAACAAAGCTATTGAAACAAAAGCGTTGCTTGAGGGATTAAAACGCGCCGGCGTTGCTAAAGGTCGCCCACTGGATAAATCTTCATTAATTAATATAGAGCAAGGTTTAAAACAGCAGTACCTTTCACGCGGTAATTACGCGGCAGAGGTTAAAACATCAGTTAAAAAACTATCAAATAACCGTGTCGGTGTTGATATAAATATTAACGAAGGCAGTGTTGCACGTATTAAACGCGTGAAAATCAATGGCAATAAAGCGTATTCTGAGAAGACCTTAACAGGTTTGTTGGAATCAGGTGTTGCTGGAAATTTTTCATTCTTTGGCTCTAAAGATAAATACTCAAAACAAAAACTAGTCGGCGACCTTGATAAATTAACTGCATTTTATCGTGATCGTGGATTCTTGAATTTTGAAGTGGTTTCTACGCAGGTTTCATTATCGAAAGATAAAAGTGAAGTGTATGTAAATCTTAATATTCACGAAGGTGATCAATACCGTATCGGAAAGATCGACGTTGTGGGCACTCAAGGTGTATCTGCATCAGAACTTCGCAGACAAATTACGCTAAAAGAAGGGCAGTTGTTTTCGCAGACATCGTTAGCGAGAACACGTAAAAATCTTAAAAATCGCCTTGGCAAGAATGGTTTCGCATTCTCTCGTGTCGGCATCGTTCCAAGAGTTGATAAGGTAAACAAGCGCGTACACTTAACGTTTCAAACAGATCAAGGTCAACGTACTTATGTGCGCCGCATAAATATCCGTGGTAATTACCGTACCAAAGATGAAGTGTTTAGACGTGAAATGCGTCAACTAGAAAGTGCTTTTTATTCGAAAGAAAAAGTGGATCGTTCTAAAATTCGTATTCAACGTCTTCCTTTTGTAGAGAGTGTTGCGATTACATCTTCGCCTGTTGCGGGTCGTAGTGATCAAGTGGATTTAGATGTTACGGTAAAAGAAAGATCATCTAACAACTTTAATGCAGGTGTGGGTTATTCACAAAGTAATGGCTTATTGTTTAATGTTGGCTTGTCACAAAATAATTTCATGGGAACAGGTAAAAGCCTTTCTGTGGCGGCATCAAATAGTCAAGCATCGCAAAGTTTCCGTGTTAGCTATAACAATCCTTATCATACGGTTGATGGCGTGGGTCGTGGTTTTAATGTGTTTTATAATAAAACGGACTCAGCAGAAAATGATGTGTCTGATTACATTAGTGATACCTACGGAGCGAACTTAAATTATACGATTCCACTGACAGAAGATAATTCTTTACGCTTTAGTGTCGGTGGCGAGCATCGTGAAATTACCGAAACAAATGATACACCCACGTTTATTCAAAACTTCCTTGAAGAAAATGGCAACAGCTACGATAATATTTTAGGAACAGTCAGCTATATTCATGATACACGTAATCGTTCTTTATTCCCGAATGAAGGACAGCGACACAGTATTGCACTGGAAGCAGGTATTCCTGGAAGTGATACAGAATATTATAAATTAAAATATCGTGGTGCGACGTATTTACCTATTACAGATAAAATCACCTTTGCGGTTAAAGGCGGGATTTCTTATGGTGATAGTTTAGGTGATACAACTGCATTGCCCTTCTTTGAGCGTTTCTATTCTGGTGGTATTCGCTCGGTTCGTGGCTTTGAAAATAACAGCTTAGGCCCTAGAGCGGTTATTAATAATCGAGATGAAGACGGCAATGTAGTTTCTGGAACAAGAGTGGGCGACCCTAAAGGTGGTGCATTTGCAACCAATGCAACCGCCGAAGTATCTTTCCCTGTACCGTTTGCAGAAGACGTAAAAGGCCTACGAATGAGTGCATTTGTTGATGCTGGTAACGTATTTGAAGATAGCAATGATTTCGAAGCAGATGAATTAAGAGCATCCGCTGGTTTAGGTGTTACATGGCTATCACCGCTCGGCCCATTTACAGTGAGCTACGCCAAACCGTTGAATGAAGAAGAAGAGGACGACGTACAAGAATTCCAATTCTCAATTGGCGCAAGTTTTTAGTGAGCTTCCCATTTTGTTCCACAAAAATGGTGAACTCAATTATGCCAAAGCTTAGCACTAGTTCGCCTGATAAGGCGACACTAGAGCTTAGCGTGTATTAGCGAGCTGGGCTGTCAGCCTTGCGCGTTCTTTAAAAATAGAGTGTTCATTCTGTTTTAAAAATACTAAGCAATTTAAAAACACTAGAATAATCTTTCCCCCAATACTTGTCATGAGCAGTTGTAGCCCAAACAGACTACTAGTACAATCAAACTCATGGTAGCAATGATTAGTAATATGAAAATTCCACACAAAGGCAATAAACAGTCACTGTTTATTGCCTTTGTCGTTTTCGTTTTTTTTAATATGTCTTTCATTTCCCCCGTCTTCGCAGAAGACCCTGTTTTTAAGGGAAAGAATGTTGTGGTTTCCGTCGGTGTTGTCGACGTTACTTATTTGATGGAGCATGCTCCTCAAGCAGAAGTCGCCAGTAATGAATTAAAAAGTAAATTCTTACCACAAGAAAAGTCACTGGCGGAAAGCTTAGAAGAAATACAAGAGTTGGAAAAATCATTAGAAAGAAGTGGGTCTAATATAAGAATATCTCAAAAAAGATTTAGGGAAAGAGAGTTAAGATCAAAAAAGCGAACACGAAGTCGATCATTGCAAGATTTTCGTGAAGAACTTAGGTTTGCGCGCGACTCTGCGCTGGATGATGTGCAAAAAGAAGTATTTCAAGCGATAGATGATGTGAGAAAACAAAAGGGCATTGATATTGTTTTGCAAGACTATATCTCTGCGAGCAAGCGTGTCGATATTACGGCGTCTGTTTTAAAGCACTTAGTTACTAAGCTAGAAGAGCAACAGCAATTAAAAGAAAAAGATTCAAAGTGATGTCTGTGCCTAAGATTATTTCATTAAAGCAATTAGCCGTAATTACCAACTCTCAAATAAAAGGGGATCAAGAAATTGAGTTGCAGGGTGTTGCAACTTTGCAAGATGCTACAGAGGGGCAGATTAGTTTTGTCAGTAATCCTAAATATAAAGCGCTATTAAAAGACAGTTTGGCATCCGTGGTTGTGTTAAACCCAACGTTAGCAGAAGGTTATTCTGGCAATGCACTGGTTAATCAAGATCCGTATTTAACCTTTGCTAAAGTAGTCAGCGAATTTCATAAGCAAGAACGCTTGCCAGCAAATATACACCCAAGTGCTGTTATTGCCGCTGATGTTGTTATGGGTGAGCAGGTCAATATAGCCGCTAATGTTGTCATTGGGGCAGGGGTAACATTAGGTGATAATGTTGTTATAGGAGCTAATTGCGTCATTGGCTCAGGCTGTGAGATGGATGATGCTGTTTACTTGTACCCAAATGTCACTCTTTACACTAGGACGTGTATTGGAAGCCATTCGATAATTCATTCTGGCGCAGTAATTGGTGCAGATGGTTTTGGTTTTGCGCCAAATTCACAAAGTGCCGATAAATCGTGGTACAAAATTCCGCAAGTGGGGAACGTTGTACTGGGTTCGGATGTCGAAGTTGGGGCAAATACAACGATTGATCGTGCAGCACTGGGCACAACGCGTATTGGTAATGGCGTAAAGCTGGATAATCAAATTCAGGTTGGACATAATGTCGAGCTGGGTGATCATTCTATTGTTGCAGGTGGTACAGTATTTGCGGGTAGTAGCGTTATTGGAAAGCGTTGCCAAATTGGTGGCACAGTAGCTGTTGCGGGTCATTTAAAAATTGTGGATGATGTTATCATCACAGGTAAATCAATGGTGATAAAATCTATTTCAGAAGCTGGCGTGTATTCATCTGGGATAGCAGCAGATACTAATAGTAAATGGCGACGCAATGCGGCACGTTTTAGAAAGCTGGATGAAATGGCAAAGCAACTAAAACAGCAAGAAAAGCGTATACAAGAACTTGAGAATTAATAAATAAGAGAAGCAAGGGAAGAATAAATGAATAACGAAAGTTTGATGGATGTAACAGAAATAAGACGCTTTTTGGCACATCGCTATCCAATGTTGTTGGTTGATAGAGTCACCCAATTTGAAAGTGGTAAGTCATTAACTGCAATCAAAAATGTCACTATCAACGAGCCATTCTTCAATGGTCATTTTCCAGAGCAACCTATTATGCCGGGCGTATTAATCGTCGAGGCACTAGCGCAAGCAACAGGTTTACTTGGCTTTCGTACCATGGGCGAAGAGCCGCAAACCGATATGCTGTATATTTTAGTCGGTATTGATAAAGTAAAATTTAAAAAACAAGTGGTGCCGGGTGATCAGTTGGAACTACATGCAGAAGTGTTGCGTCACAAAGGGCAAATGTGGATTTTTAAAACAGTGGCGCGTGTGGATGGCGAGATAGTCGCTATTGCAGATATAAAATGTGCGGCTGTACCCTCAAATAAAGATAAATAATACATGAGCAAAATTCATTCCACCGCAATTATCGACCCCAAAGCAGAACTTGCGGATGATGTCGAAGTATCGCCGTATGCGATTATTGGTGCGAATGTAAAAATAGATAGCGGGACGTGGGTTGGCCCCCATGCGGTAATTGAAGGCCCTACGACTATCGGTAAAGATAATCGCATCTTTCAATTTGCATCGGTTGGCGCAGAACCTCAAGATAAAAAATATAAAGGTGAGCCCACCACATTAGAAATCGGCGATCGTAATCTCATCCGCGAAAGCGTGACGATAAATCGCGGCACGGCTCAAGATATTGGTAAAACTGTAATTGGCGATGACAATTGGATTATGGCGTATGTGCATATCGCACACGATTGTATCGTTGGTAATAATACAATTTTTGCTAATAATGCAACGCTCGCGGGGCACGTTACGATTTACGATAATGCATTATTAGGTGGTTTTACCTTGGTGCATCAATTTTGTCATATCGGCGAATATGCGATGACGGGCATGGGGACATCATTGGGTAAAGACTTGCCTCCGTATATTACCGCTTACGGCGCACCCGGTGTGCCGCGTGGATTTAACTCCGAAGGTTTAAAGCGCAATGGCTTTACAGATGATCAGAGAAAGCGGGTTAAAGAAGCTTACAAAACCTTGTACCGAAAAGATTTACCCCTAAACGAAGCGATTGAAATTCTACAGTCGAAATCTGACGAAAATATAAAACTCATGGCTGAATTCTGCTTGCGTAGTCAAGGCGAACAGGGTCGTGGAATTATTCGATAGATGACTATGGTCAAGGACACTGTTCCTGACTCTAAGCCTTTACGTATAGCCCTAATTGCAGGTGAAGCCTCTGGTGATATTCTTGGCGCACGCTTGATTCAATCGTTAAAAAAAATATACCCAAATGCCACTTTCGAAGGCGTTGCAGGTGCAGAAATGCAAGCGGCGGGTTGCATATCATTTTACCCAATGGATCGCTTGTCGATTATGGGTTTCGTCGAAGTATTGCCGCGTTTATTTGAATTGTTAAAAATGCGTAAAGACTTGGTGCAGGGTTGGTTGAATAACCCACCTGATTTATTTGTGGGGATTGATGCGCCTGATTTTAATCTTAAAATAGAAAGTAAATTACATCACGCGGGTATTCCTGCGGTGCATTACGTTAGCCCTTCAATTTGGGCGTGGCGCGAAGGAAAAGTAAAGAAGATGGTCAGCAATATGGATTTGATGCTGACCTTGTTTCCATTTGAGGTTGAGTTTTATAAAAAACATAATGTTCCAGCGGAATTTGTGGGGCATCCTTTAGCGGATGAGATTCCCTTAGAGGTTGATCGTTTATCAGTAAGAAAAGAACTTAATCTACCAAAAGAGCCGTATATATTAGCAGTACTTCCGGGTAGTCGAATGGGCGAGATTAAACGTATTGCGCCTGACTTTTTGAAAGGTGTAAAAGCATTGCATCAGTCGCATCCCGATTGGGTCTTTGTAGTGCCGCTGATTAATGAAAAAGTAAAACAAGCGTTTGATGAATTAAAACAAAGCATCGCGCCGGATTTGCCTATGACTTATATTAATGGTCAATCACGTACCGTGATGGCGGCGGCAGACCAAATATTAATGGCATCGGGTACGGCGGTGTTGGAAGGCATGTTAGTGAATCGCCCAATGGTTGCGGCGTATCGTGTATCGCCTTTAACCGCACGTATTATTCGGATGTTCAATATGATTAAATCCGATTATTTTACCTTGCCGAATAATCTACTCAAAGAGTATTTAGTGCCAGAATTGATTCAAGAAGATATTACCCAAGAGAATATCGTGAGTGAGATTGAAAATCAGCATTTAGAAACAGAAGATAAACGAGCGCATAGACAGCAACGCTTTAATAGTATGCATCAACAACTACGTCAGAATGCTAGCGAACGCGCTGCGCGGGTTCTAAGTCGTTTGATCGAAAAGGATAAATCATGAAAAAACCAATACGATTAATGGCTGGAGTAGATGAAGTCGGGCGCGGCCCGCTAGCGGGTGCAGTGATTGCCGCCGCCGTGATTCTCGATCCAAACCGTTGGATAAACGGCTTAGCAGATTCCAAAGTGCTGACCGAAAAAAAGCGCGTAGAACTGGATGTGGAAATCAGACAAAACGCTTACGCATGGTCAATCGGTAGAGCAGAAGTTCATGAAATTGATGAAATCAATATTTTGCAAGCCAGCTTACTTGCGATGAAGCGGGCGGTAGAAAGTCTACCCGTTGCGCCCGAGCATTTAAAAATAGATGGCAATAAATGCTTAAACGAAACGCGAGTTAAATGCACTATGGAAGCCATCGTAAAAGGCGATAGCAAAGTTGCCGCGATTAGTGCGGCGTCGATTATAGCCAAGGTCGCGCGCGACAATGAGATGGTAGAGCTAGATAAAAAATATCCAGAATACGGCTTTGCCGAACATAAAGGCTACCCGACTAAAATGCACCGCGAAGCCTTGATAAAACACGGTGCAACATCTATACATAGAACCAGTTTTAAGCCAGTACGACTGGTGATGAAATAAAAACTTTCTCCCTCTCAATTTTTGAGTAGTGAGGGAACCGCTCGCGGCTTGTTTGTTAGGGCGGCATTTCTTTGGTGACTTTCTTGTTGCTGTTGACAAGAAAGCCACTCGTAGCCGATAAGATTTGCCAAATGCAAAGTAAAAAAATACCCAAGCTACGAAACAACCCACTCAAAATCTAACCAAAAAGCGAGGCTTTCCCTCACCCCAACCCTCTCTCCAAGGGAGCTAAAGCGAAACTAATTTCGCATAATTTAAAACCAACCACTTGCTTCCTTCGGAATCAAAATTAACCTGTACCCGCGCATTGCTCCCTGCGCCTTCAACATCAACAATCACACCTTCTCCAAATTTAGCATGAGAAACTCGCTGCCCAATCGACATGCCAGTCTCATTTGTGCACGTTGCAAGATAAGGCTTGGTCTCTCTTTCATAGCCTGACTGCCAACTATTACTATAAGTGTTCACTTTGGGTCGGATATCTTCAATCAACTTTTCAGGTATTTCCTTTAAAAAACGCGATGGTTCACCATAAAGTGTATTGCCATAAAGTCTGCGTTGTTCGGCATAGCAAATAACTAGCTGTATTTCTGCGCGGGTGATACCAACGTAGCAGAGCCTGCGTTCTTCTTCGAGCCTGCCCGATTCTTCAATTGACATTTGATGTGGGAATAGCCCTTCTTCCATTCCTACTAAAAACACCAATGGAAACTCTAAGCCTTTAGCAGAATGTAATGTCATCAGTTGTACGCAATCATCGCCTACTTTTCCTTGTCCTTCGCCTGCTTCGAGTGAGGCGTGGGAGAGAAAGGCAGTAAGGAAGTCCATATCGGCGTGTTCTTCTTCTGGCTTGTAGTTAAAACCTTGTGCGGCAGAAATAAGTTCGTTGAGGTTTTCAATGCGCGCTTGTCCAGCATCGCCTTTTTCTTTCTTAATATAATGATCTTTGAGTTTGGAATATTCAATCACGTGCTCAACTTGTTCATCCAGAGGTGATCCGTCAATTTCTGATGATAGGGTGTTAATCAGCGCGACAAAGCCAGCCAATGCAGAACCCGCGCGTGCGGTAAAGACTGAGTTTTCTAGTAACGTTAGCGTAGATTGCCACATCGAGTTACTACTATTACGCGCTTGCTCGCGAATAATGCCGACGGTTTTATCACCAATCCCGCGAGTGGGTTGATTAATCACGCGTTCAAACGAAGGGTCATCATGACGATTGGAGCATAAACGTAAATAGGCGAGCGCATCTTTGATTTCGGCACGTTCAAAAAAGCGTTGTCCGCCATAAACGCGATAAGCAATAGCTGATTCGTTGAGAATACTTTCAAAAACACGAGACTGTGCATTGGAGCGATACAGTATTGCAATATCTTGGTGAGAATTTCCGTGGTTGACCCATTGTTGAATCCGCGAGGCTACATAGGTGGCTTCTTCAATTTCATTGTAAGCGGCATAAAGATGAATTGGGTCTCCATCGCCGCTATCTGTCCATAGGTTTTTACCCATGCGACCTTCGTTATTGTCGATCAGCGCATTGGCGGCATTTAAGATATTGCCAGTGGAGCGGTAATTTTGTTCCAGTTTGATAATGCGTGTTTCTGAAAAGTATTTCGGGAAGTCGCGTATATTTTCAATCTTTGCGCCACGCCAGCCATAGATAGATTGATCATCATCGCCAACCGCAAAAGGTGGGATGCTTTTACCTGCGATTAAACGTATCCATGCATATTGTAATGTGTTGGTGTCTTGAAACTCGTCCACTAATAAATGCTTGAAGCGTTTTTGATAATGAGCCAAAATTTCTGCGTTATCACGTAGTAACTCAAGTGATCTTAATAACAGCTCGGCAAAATCTACCACGCCAGCGCGTTGGCAGGCTTCTTCGTATTGTGTGTAAATTTCAACCAGTTGCCGAGTGGTAGGGTCGCCTTTGTCTTCGATGTGTTGTGGGCGAATACCTTCATCTTTACGGTTGTTGATATAGTATTGGGATTGTTTTGCGGGCCAGAGTTTTTCATCTAGCTCTAAGCCACGCATTACGCGTTTCACTAAACGCAGTTGATCATCCGAATCAAGAATCTGAAAATTTTGCACGAGTTTGGCTTCTTGCCAATGACGACGTAATAAGCGATGCGATAAGCCATGAAACGTACCGACCCACATGCCGCCAACTGGCGAGCCTAATAAGCCCTCAATACGACCGCGCATTTCAGCGGCGGCCTTATTGGTAAACGTAACCGCAAGAATGGCAAAGGGTGAAACTTGCAGGACTTGAATTAACCATGCAATGCGATGTACCAGAACCCGTGTTTTACCACTGCCTGCGCCCGCCAATATCAATAACGGATACGCTTCTGCAGAAACAGCTTCGCGCTGGGGTGGGTTTAAATCATCTAAAATGTGGGAAACATCATCCATAGGGTGTCTTCTGTATTTAGGTAGTTTCTGAGACCTTTGCAGGAGAGATATGACGGATTAAAAATGCTTAAATTCTCCCTGATTTCCATAAAAATTCGGTCAATAG
>DQUJ01000188.1 GCA_015662325.1 Leucothrix mucor
AGAGCGTATTGCTAGATCGGGGGATAAAACCGCGATTGCTCAAGTAGCATTATTTGAAAAAATCCAAGCGCAATTAGCAGAAGGGCATTCCGCTCGTTCGGTTGATATTAGTAAAGATGAAATGCCGTTGTTGCGGGAAGTCGATCTAATTACACTTAAACCTATCTTATTTGTAGCTAACGTCGCAGAAGATGGTTTTGAGAATAATCCGCATCTTGATAAAGTGGTAGAAGTTGCTAAGACACATAACGCAGAAGTGGTTGCTGTTTGTGCGCAAATGGAAGAAGAACTGGCGCAATTAGACGATGATGAGCAGGCCGATTTTTTAGCTGATTTAGGTTTGTCAGAGCCTGGTTTAAATCGCGTGATTAATGCGGGTTACCAATTACTGCATTTGCAAACGTTCTTTACGGCAGGCGTTCAAGAAGTACGCGCATGGACAGTGCATGAAGGTGCAACAGCTCCGAATGGCGCGGGTAAAATACACACCGATTTTGAAAAAGGTTTTATTCGTGCAGAAGTAATCGCCTATGATGATTTTATCGAAAATAACGGTGAGCAAGGCGCGAAAGATGCGGGTAAATGGCGTTTAGAAGGCAAAGATTACATTATGCAAGAAGGTGATGTAGTACATTTCCGCTTTAACGTATAAAAAACATATCACCACAGAGGGCACAGAGAACACAGAGTTTTAGATATTTTCCTCCGTGTCCTCTGTGGTTTAATTCTAAGGAACTTAATAATGAACAACGAAGAACAACAAGCAATTGAAGCTTTAAAGCAAGTCGCAATGGCGGGCATAAACGAGCAACGCAGTTGGCGACGTTGGAATATCTTTTTTAAGTTAGCAGGCTTACTGCTGTTGTTGTTATTGATCATGCTTGTAATCGGTGGTTCTGCGATGAAAAACACCCGCATTACAAGCGCGACAGAATACACGGCAGTCGTTGATATTAAAGGCGTTATTATGGCCGGTACAGATGCAGGGGCAGACAATGTAATACCTGCATTGCAAGATGCATTTGAAGATAAAAAAGTAAAAGGTATTGTGCTACGTTGTAATTCGCCCGGTGGTAGCCCCGTTCAATCCAGTTATATTTATGATGAGATTATGCGTTTGCGAAAATTGCATAAAGATAAACCTGTCTATGCAGTAGCAGCAGATTTATGTGCATCAGGTGGTTATTTTATTATTGCAGCTGCAGATAAAATCTATGCGAATAAATCCAGCTTAGTGGGCTCTATTGGTGTTCGTATGGATTCATTCGGTGTTGTCGATTTGATGAATAAGGTCGGTGTCGAAAGTCGTCAAATAACAGCAGGGGAACACAAAGCTATTCTTGATCCATTTAAACCGCGTCAAGAAGAGGAAGAAGAATTTCTTAAAAAGATGTTAGCAACGACGCATAAACATTTTATCAATGCAGTTAAAGCGGGTAGGGGTGATAGATTAAAGGATAATCCTGATATTTTTAGTGGTCTATTCTGGACGGGTGAGGATGCAAAAGAACTAGGTTTAATTGATGATTTTGGCAGTGCTTCTTCTGTTGCAAGAGATGTAATTAAAGCAAAAACCTTGGTGAATTTCAGCCCTAAGAAAGACTTTTTACAACGTCTTTCTGATCGGGTGGGGGCTAGTATCAGCACTATGCTATTGAAAGCAAAAATGAATCAGAC
>DQUJ01000205.1 GCA_015662325.1 Leucothrix mucor
AAGCCTCTAAGGCATCATCTTCGTTGTTGCGCTTCTTATAAAGGCTTGTTGCACCATGCCACAGGCGTTCATTTATTGCGAAGCGCGCCTAGAATATGATGCCTTAGAGGCTTACATAATTTTATGGGACTTGATCAGAGGTTCCTTAAGTGAATAATACGACTCCTTAATATCCCGACCTATCTTGCGTGCGCGTGTATTGCGCCCTTTAACTTTGCCATTTCTAAAGTAGCGTAGTGCTTTGGATAAGCCGTTACGGTCAATCGCGACATAACTCATTAATTCAAATATATCTATTTTGCCGATTTGCGAACCGTTCAAACCTGCATCACCTGTTAGCGCGCCTAATAAATCACCTGGGCGAATTTTATTCTTTTTACCCGCATCTATTTGTAGCGTTACCATGGGTGCTTGCATACTAAAATTAGCTTGGCGATTTAAGGAATCTATTGTTTCATTTTTACAGGTGGTATCTAAGTAATCTTCTATCGAAATAATGCGTGACGTTTCAGAATCGGTATAAATACTTAATGCTAAACCTGTGTCACCCGCTCTACCTGTGCGCCCGATACGATGCACAAAAATTTCAGGGTCATGAGGTAATTCATAATTGATGACCGCTTGTAGTGATTTAATATCCAGCCCACGTGCGGCAACATCCGTTGCCACTAAAACGGAGCAACTGTTATTGGCAAAACGCACCAGCATTTGATCACGCTCGCGTTGTTCTAAATCACCGTGTATCGCCAATGCATCAATATCGTTGTCACGTAAAAAATTAGCAACCTCATCACATTGTATTTTGGTATGACAGAAAACTACGGTTGAAGCGGGCTGATGATGTTCGAATAATGCCAGTAGCGTGTCACTTCGTTGATCGTTACTCGTGCGATAGAACAACTGCTCAATTGCATTTGATTCAGGATTAGAATCCACTTTAATCGTTACTGGTTCACGTAATAATGAACGACTCATCTTCTTAATAGTATTCGGGTAGGTCGCTGAAAATAGTAGCGTTTGGCGTTCTGTCGAGATTCGTTCAATGATGTAATCAATCTCATCTTGAAAGCCCATATCGAGCATACGATCTGCTTCGTCTAGCACCAGGGTTTTAACACCATCGAGATCTAAAGTAGTACGGCTTAAATGATCTTGGATACGCCCAGGTGTGCCTACTGCAATATGTGCGCCATGTTCGAGTGATGCAACCTGTGTGGCAAGCGGTTTGCCGCCGCACAATACAACTAATTTTATATTCGGAATACAACGCGCTAGTTTGCGAATTTCTTTGGCAACCTGATCGGCTAATTCGCGTGTTGGGCATAATACTAAGGCTTGTAAACCGAAGAAACGGGGGTTGATTTTTTCTAATAGCCCTAGCCCAAATACAGCGGTTTTGCCACTGCCTGTTTTTGCTTGAACAATACAATCTTTGCCTGCTAACACGTGTGGCAACGCCTCCGCCTGAACAGGTGTCATTTTTTTATAAGCAAGTGAATCTAGGTTGGCAACTTGCGCTTTTGAAAGAGCGAAAGAAGAAAAGTGTTGTGTCGACATTTTAAAAGAGCGTCCTTTTTATTTAAGACCGTGCACGAGAGTATGGCAATACTCTCTATTCTAAATAAGATTTCTATATTCACAAATTACGGGCGCATGATCAGAAGGTCTTTCCCAGCCACGTGGCTCGGGGTCTACATAACTTGCCGTACACTGTTCTGCAAGTGGCAAGCTTGATAAAATCAAATCAATGCGTAGCCCCATGTTTTTATTAAAACCACCGCTACGATAATCCCACCAGCTATAGGTTTGTTCTTCTTGCTCAAACAAACGGAATGAATCGGCAAAGCCAATGTCTTTAATAGTTTGTAAGGCGTTACGTTCAGGTGTAGAACAGAGGATTCGTTCATTCCATGATTTTGGATTATGCACATCGCGATCATCTGGCGCGATATTAAAGTCGCCTAGAATCACCATTTTGGGGTGCTGCTTGGCTTGTTCTTTTACCCAGTCGGTGACTTTTTCTAGCCAATGTAATTTGTAATCAAACTTTTCCGAACCGACTTCCGAGCCATTCACCACGTATAAATTAAGGATGCGGATGCCATTTATGGTTGCTGCTAAGATTCGTCGTTGCGGATCATCCAGATCAGGTAAATCAGTCACCACATCTTCAATCAAATACTCTTTCTTGGCAAGAATGGCGACGCCGTTATAGGTTTTTTGTCCGATGAAAACAACTTCGTAACCCATGTCATGAATTTCATCTAGCGGGAAGTTTTCATCTATCGTTTTCGTTTCTTGCAGTACCAGTACATCAGGCTGTACTTTTTCTAGCCACTGTTGCACATGCGGAAGGCGCACTTTTAAGGAGTTGACGTTCCAACTGGCTATCTTGAATGATGGTAAAGTTGGTTGGCTCATATCTTCCCCCTTTGCAAAAGGGGGATTGAGGGGGATTTAAAAATCTGTGTAATAAATACTATTTTTAAATCTCCCTCAGCCCCTCTTTTTTTAAGAAGGGGGCTTTCTTTGCTTGGTGTAAAGCCTATCATGCTACTTGGTCCGTCTTTATTAAACCAGAATGCTTTAATAAAGCATCGACTTTAGGCTCTCTGCCTCTAAAGGCTTTGAAGGATTCCATTGCGGGTCTAGAGCCACCTACTTCTAAAATTTCTGTTAAGAAGTCTTTGCCGACTTTTTCGTTAAACAAACCCTCTTCTTCAAAGCGTGCAAAGGCATCGGCAGAAAGCACTTCTGCCCATTTGTAACTGTAATAACCCGCCGCATAACCGCCCGCGAAAATATGTGAGAAGCCATGCTGGAAACGATTGAAAGAAGGCGGAATAGAAACAGCCACTTCGCTACGTGTTTTATCCAATA
>DQUJ01000113.1 GCA_015662325.1 Leucothrix mucor
AGTGACGTGTATAGGCATGTCACTGCTTTTTTTATTGGAACTGATTTAAATACCCACTACTCCCTAGAGGTTGCAGAAATCCCATTGTAGATTGGCGCTGAGCCTGAAGAACCCAACAAACAGTGTCATGTTGTGCTTCGTTCCTCAGCGCCAACCTAGCAATATTTATCCTTTACAAGACTTTTTGCTTAGTGGAGAAAGTTGTAGAAAGCGGGCAGCGGGCGTGTAAATAATTCTGTCCAGTTTCTCTAGTGAGTGATTAGGGTATAATGCGCCCTTTTAAAAATCACACTCATAAAATGTCTATAAAAAATTTAAAAACCGCGTTAGATACGTTAAATAGCAACAAGTTTTTTCAGTTTACGATTATTGCTTTCATTCTGCTTTCTGCCTTAATGGTGGGCGTAAAAACCTATGATGTTGATCCTTTTTATTTACAGTTACTTACCTATATTGATACGGCGATTACCTATCTATTCCTGTTTGAAATCATCGTTCGCTTTATCGCGCAGGGTCATTCCTTAGCCTTTTTCAAAAAAGGCTGGAACATATTTGATACCCTAATTGTTACCGTCAGCTTGATTCCCATCGAAGATTCAGAAATGGTTTTATTGGCGCGACTGGTGCGTATTTTTAGGGTGTTACGTTTGGTTTCGGTTATTCCTGAATTGCGCATTCTTATCTCTGCATTGATAAAGGCATTACCCCCAATGGGTTATGTTTTGTTATTAATGTTTATCATGTTTTATATCTTTGCCGCGGTGGGCAGTGTGTTATTTGATAATATCAACCCTGTGTTGTGGGGGGATATTGCCGTGTCAATGCTGACCTTATTCCGCGTCGTAACCTTTGAAGATTGGACCGATGTGATGTATGAAACAATGGAGGTTTATCCTCTCTCATGGATTTACTACTTATCGTTTATATTCCTAAATGCCTTTGTGTTTTTAAATATGATGATTGGTATTGTGATTGATCAAATGCAAGCAGAGCATAAGTTGTATGATGAAGAGAATGATCAAGGAGAGATTTCGGAATTGCACCATGTAATGGAAAATACCACCGCCATTTTACAGCGTATGGAAGCGTTAGAAAATGAGCTGAAGCTATTGAGAAGCGCTAAGTAATGTCGCCCGCCTTACAAGGTACTATTTCAAACCCCGTTTCCTTTAAAGGAAAAGGTTTGCACACAGGAAAGCGTGTGGAAATAACAATTCACCCAGCGGATGTGAATACCGGTATTGTATTTCGTCGAATTGATAAACGCGGTACGAGTCCAGCAGGTAAGCCCACAGAAATTTTAGCAGATTGGAGAAATACCAAGCAACTGCCTTTGTGTACCTGTCTTGTTGATAAACAAAACCACACTCGAGATGTTCAAGTACGCACCATCGAACATTTGATGGCCGCTTTTTATGCCTGCAAAATTGATAACGCCTTAGTTGAAGTTAAGGGGCAAGAGCTGCCCATTTTAGATGGCAGTGCTCAAAAATATATGAAAAAAATAAACGAAGCAGGGGTTCAACAGCAAGACGTTGCTCGACGGGTTTTTAAAGTCACCCAAACATTTGAAGTTAAAGAGAAAGATAACTGCTTTTTAAAAATAGAACCTGCCGACAGTTTAAGTATTGATGTGACTATTTCATTATTAAAAATAGGGCGGCTTAATTGGCAAGGGGAAATGACCCCTGAATTGTTTTCTGAACAAATCAGCCCTGCGCGAACGTTTGGTCGTTTAAAAAATGGTTTGCTAGCGCAATTAACCCGCTTTAGGAAAGATCCGATTTGTTTGGGAGCGAACACGTCGAGTGCGGTGGTTGTAGTGCGTGGCGATAAAGTATTAAACAAAGGTGGTTTACGAATGCCGGATGAATATGTACGCCATCGCTTATTAGATCTAGTAGGCGATTTGATGCTATCGGGCGGTCATATTCAGGGTAAGATCACCGCGATTAGCCCTGCGCATCGAATGACGCATGAGCTATCACTACAGATATTTACAGAACAAGCGTTCACGGAAGTTAATGCAACAAATAACGAAGTTAAGAA
>DQUJ01000018.1 GCA_015662325.1 Leucothrix mucor
AAAGTCACGCGTTCTTTTAATATCTTTTATGTACTTTCGAATATTGTAGAAGAAGATTTTTTACACCGTAGCCGTCGTGATGTCTATCATGAAAATGAAGGCCAAAAGCTGTGGAAAGGCTCTTTTCTTAATACCCTAATGGAATTAAAAGAAGACGGTTTAAGTGCCGATGAAGTTCAGCAGATGATTAACGAATTGCGTTATACACCTGTATTTACCGCACACCCAACCGAAGCGCGTCGACGCACGATGATGAAGTTACAACGCCGCATCTTCTTAAATATTGATGAATTACAACGCTCTAACCCAACTCAAGAAGAAGTTGAAAGTAGCCATCGTCGTTTAAAAGCACATATTCAATTATTGTGGCGTACCAGTGAAGTACGTCATAAAAAACCATCGGTGGAAGATGAAGTACGTTACGGTTTGTATTATTTCCGTGCCAGCTTGTTTGATTCCATTCCAATGATTTATCGTTATTTCGAGCGTGCTACCCGCAAAGTGTATGGCCGTGGTTCTATTACGATTCCTACGGTACTAAAATTTGGTTCGTGGATAGGTGGCGATCGCGACGGTAACCCGTTTGTAACACCAAAAGTTACGCGCAATGCTATTCGTTTGCATATGAAAGAAGCGTTGAATGAATATAAAAACAGGCTGGAAGATTTACGCAGTGTGTTAACGCATGATTTAGAGTTTATTACGCCGAATGAAGCATTCCAAACATCGCTGGATGCAGATAATGAAAAATACCACGCAAAGGCATTTAAAAAGCGACCTGATTTATTTCAACGCGAGCCTTATCGTCGTAAAATAAACATTATGTTGTATCGCATTAATGCCACACTTGATACCGTCAAAGCGCGTTTAAATGGAAAAATAACAAAGGGCTCTAAAGCTGATTATTCGGGTATCGAAGAGTTTCTTAGTGATTTGTATTTAATCAGTGATTCCTTGACCAGTCATAACGATGGCGCGGTTGCGAAACGTGAATTAAAAGATTTGATTCGTCTTGCCGAAACCTGTGGTTTCTCGTTGTATGAATTAGATATTCGTCAAGAATCAACAATTCATACCAATACGGTAAGCGAAGTGTTACAGCAGTTTTCTCCTGATGTTGATTATAATTCGTTGGATGAAATGCAACGCATTCAACTGTTGAGCGAATACATCACTCGTAAACACTTGCCTAAGGCAAATCCAGAGTCTTTATCAGACACGGCCATCGAAGCCATGGAAGTGTTTGATGCGATGGTAGAAATGCGCGCAGAAACAGGCGATGAATTATTTGGTACTTATGTTATATCAATGACACACACCGCAAGTCACGTAATGGAAGTGATGTTCTTAGCGCGTTTAGCAGGTTTGGTGGGTACAGATAGCGACGGCAATGCCTTCTGTAATATCAAAATATCACCTTTGTTTGAAACCATCGAAGACTTACAGCACATCGTAGAAGTGCTGACAAATTTATTTGAAGACTCAACTTACATGAGTTTGTTAAAGACTTCTGGCATGCTACAAGAAGTGATGCTCGGTTATTCAGATTCCTGTAAAGACGGCGGCATTTTAGCCTCGCAATGGAATTTGTATAACGCACAAAAACAGGTGATTGCATTAACTGATAAGTACGGCGTGAAGTGTCGATTGTTCCACGGTCGTGGCGGTACAGTCGGTCGCGGTGGTGGCCCAACACATGAGGCGATTCTTTCTCAGCCACCCGATACCGTACAAGGTCAAATAAAATTCACCGAGCAGGGTGAAGTGCTTTCAAATAAGTACAGTAATAGTGAAACGGCTGTGTATGAATTGGGCGTGGGCATTACTGGTTTATTAAAAGCCAGTAAATCGGTGGTTAAAAAGCAAGGTCAATACAGTAATAATTACCATGAGGCGATGGCGAGCTTGGCAGCCACAGGTGAAAAATCTTATCGTGATCTCACTGATTTTACAGAAGGCTTTCAAGATTACTTTTATGAAAATACGCCCGTTACCGAAATTGGTCAGTTAAATATTGGCTCACGCCCATCACACCGTAAAACAGATCGTTCTAAATCCTCAATCCGCGCCATCCCGTGGGTATTTGGTTGGGCGCAAGCAAGGCATACGTTACCTGCTTGGTATGGTATTGGCAGTGGCTTGAAAGCGATTCGTACC
>DQUJ01000272.1 GCA_015662325.1 Leucothrix mucor
ACGATGGGAAAAACCATGAACAGCGAATTAAAGAAGGTGTTGTACATGCTTAAGTGGATGCCTGTTTTATTAATTATTAGTATTATTCCTGTGGTGAATTTTATCGCGCCGTTTGCGTGGGCAGCGTATGGTGCGTGGATGTTAACACTTCAATATACTGATTATTCGATGGGTAATCATGAATTATATATAAAAGATGAATTGCCTCTGTTACGACAAAACAGGGCGATGGCACTTGGTTTTGGTGGCATGTTAACGCTCTTAATGATGATTCCCGTAGTGAACTTTTTTGTTATGCCAGTAGGTGTTGCAGGTGGTACTAAATTTTGGGTAAAGAAGCTATCTAATAGTCATTCATTAAGTAAACTTTAAAGGCACGTTAATATTATGAATACGATTCAAACACAGCATTTTATCCAATCTAAAAGGCAGTTATTATTAATTAGCATTACTTTAATTGCGCTGGTGTCGATGTTTTTTGTTGCGCCGATTGAGCAGGATTTGTCTTATCATCAATTTGCCGATAAACAAACGCTATTTTTAATTCCGAATTTTTGGAATGTGGTTTCTAATCTTCCATTCATATTGGTGGGAATATTAGGTTTATATGTGCTTCGTAACAAACAATCAGCAACAACCTATTTATTAGGCACATTGCCTGAATTAAGAATGGCCTACATTACTTTTTTTGTCGGTGTTTTTTTAACGGGTTTTGGTTCATCTTATTATCACTGGAACCCTATTAACTCAACCTTGCTATGGGATCGTCTACCCATGACTATTTCATTTATGGCATTTTTCACCGTGATCATTGGAGAGAATATATCGATACCATTGGCTAGAAAAGTATTTTATCCCTTGCTTTTTCTAGGTATCGCATCCGCTGTTTATTGGATAGTGACAGAATCCAACGGTGCAGGTGATCTAAGGCCTTATGCTTTAGTGCAATTCTTACCTGTGTTGTTAATTCCACTGATTTTGTGGCTGTATCCTTCACCTTTTAATGGACAGCGCTATATTGCGTATGTGATTGGTGCTTACGTTATAGCAAAGATTATGGAGCATTTTGATCATCAAATATTCGAAATTCTGGGTGTGATGAGTGGCCATGCAATCAAACACGTGATTGCAGCGGTGGGGACTTACTGTTTTTATTTGGCGTTGAAAAAACGTAGAAAAACAGTTAGTTAGAGGTAGGTGTTAGCCCTGCAAATCAGCATGTAAGGCAATCAAAAGATTTTTGGGTGTAATCATCCCAACTAAATGATTATCTGCATCGACCACAGGTAAATGATGTATCCCTTTTTTATAAAATATAGGGAATAAATCAAGAATATGTTGATCCTGCTGTACTGAAATAACATTTTTTTGCATAAGGTGCCCTGCAGCTTCTGGTTTTGTCGTTTCTGCGCCTTCGGTGTGCTTAATAAAGTGTTCTAAACGCTCTTTTAAAGGCTCGGCTGTAGGGGCTTTTACTTGGTTTAAGAAATCAGCAATGGTGACAATGCCTTCTAATTTGTTGGCATTATCGACAATGGGAATACTACGAATTTTGTGCTTTGCCATTAGCATCCAAAGGCCTTCTACTTCATCGCCGTACTGTGCTTTTACAACATTGCTGGTCATAATGTCGCCGACTAGAATTTCACCCATGCGTTTGCGCCGTGCATGGGTTGCCGATAGATTAAATATTTGGCTTAAATGTTCATCCGATATATCAACGAACCCACCAATTTCTTGTAAGGCAAACTTAATATCATCGCGGCTTACGCTTAATGCATTTTGAAGTTTCTCACCCCCAAAATTTTCGCCAACGGTTTTGTTTTTTGCTTCAAGGTAGCATTTTAGTGTGTTGGGATAGTAACGATTGGGGAGAAGATTATTGATAATAAGTGCAAATATCAGCATTACAGCAACGTTTAAAGCCACTGGCGTTAATAAATAACTATAGCCTAATTCATGTACGGCGCTGCTGCCGACTACGGCCGACAATGCCGTCGCGCCTCCTGGTGGATGTAAACAACGGGTAATGTACATCACAAAAATAGCGAGTGAGACAGCTAATGCAGATGCAATAACAATATCAGGAATAAGCTTTGCAACGGTTATACCAATAAAGCCTGATAATAAATGCCCACCGACAAATGACCAAGGTTGAGACAAAGGCCCTAATGGAACGGCAAAGAGTAAAACGGCTGATGCGCCCATGGATGCGACAACCCAAGGTAAGTCTTCGGCAGGAAGGAGTTGCTGGCTGATAAGCATCACAAGCGCAATGCCTAACAATGACGCGAAACCAGAAATTGCCTTCTCGGTTAACGAGGTGGTATTAGGTGGCGGTAGAAATAAACGTAGAAATGCTTTCATATTGTTGTGAAAGGGTTTGGTATATGTGTGTTTGTAGGTGTTCTTCTAATGTAACAATAATTTACACAACAATATATTCCTTAGTATTTTCTTTTTTTATGAGATTGTTTCGGTTTTTTTGAAGAAGAACCCGATAAATCACGTAGTTGCAGTTTTTGTCCTTTCACCCAAACGCCATGTAAATGCTTGCGAATTTCTTTGGGCATACCATCGGGTAGATCCACCATACTGTGATCGCTATTTATAGATACATTTTGGATGAATTTACTTTCGACTCCCGCTTCATTTGCGATTGCGCCAACGATATGTTTTGCTTCTACGCCGTGCTCACTACCAACTTCAAGGCGATAAGTCACCATGTCGGGCATATTCCCGGATTGTTTTTTCTTTGATTGATGATCTCGAGTATCATTATGATCTCTGCGTTTGCTGTTGTCTCTGCGTGGATTTTGATCCCTTCGAGATTCATTTGAACGACGTTCCCCTTGATTTCTGCGATTGTTGTCATTTCTGCGAGGTTTTTTTCCTTGGCGTGTGTCAGACTGTTCGCTAAATGCATGGTCTGGAATTTTATTCGGTGTACTTAATAGTGGGCGATCACGTTGCACTAAGAAAGCCAGTGTTGCAGCAACCTGTTCTAAGCTCATCTCACTTTCTGATTCTAGATCGGTAATTATATTTTGGTAAAATTCTAATTCTTGTGAAGCGGCTGTTTCGATCACCATTTGTTTAAAACGATTGATACGAGCGGCGCTAATATCTTGTGGTGAAGGCAGTTTGAGTGGTTCAATTTTCTGCCCAGTAGCACGTTCGATACTTTGTAACATACGATTACCGCGCGGTGGTACGAACAGTATCGCAGTACCGTTACGCCCCGCACGCCCAGTTCGACCAATACGGTGTACATAGGATTCGTTATCCGATGGCATATCGTAATTGATTACGTGGGTGATGCGTTCAACATCTAATCCGCGAGCGACAACATCAGTGGCGACGATAATATCTAAGGTGCCTTTTTTAAGACGATTAATAGTTTTTTCACGGGTGGATTGTTGAATGTCGCCGTTTAATGCAATAGCAGAATAACCGCGTGCAGATATTTTTTCGGCCAGCTCTGTCGTCATGTTTTTGGTGCGCACAAAAATGATAATTGCACCAAACTCTTCTGATTCTAAAATACGCGTTAATGCATCTAATTTGTAGGTGGTTTTGCCCTGCCAGTACTTTTGAGCAATAGTTGAAACCGTCGCTGTTTTAGTTTTTACTTTGATTTCGATAGGGTCTTTTAAGTAGTTTTTACTGATACGACGAATCGCGGTAGGCATAGTCGCAGAGAATAAAACTAACTGACGTTCATCGGGGGTTTCTTTTAAAATGGTCTCAATATCGTCGATAAAACCCATGCGAAGCATTTCATCGGCTTCATCTAAAACAACCGTTTTAAGGTTGCTAAGTTTAAGTGTTTTACGACGTAAATGATCCATTACACGACCGGGTGTGCCGACAACCACATGCACAGGACGACGTAATTGTTTGAGCTGGATACCAATACTTTGTCCACCGTAAATAGGTAGAACATGGAAGCCCTTGAGATGGCGAGCGTAACTTTGCATCGCCTCTGCTACTTGAATCGCAAGTTCTCGTGTCGGTGCTAACACAATGATTTGCGGGTCTTTTTGAGTAAGATCAAGACGGCTTAATAAAGGAAGTGCAAAAGCAGCTGTTTTGCCTGTACCTGTTTGCGCCTGCCCGAGTAAATCATGACCTTCAAGCAGGGGTGGAATACTTTCTGCCTGTATCGCCGAAGGTATTTCATAACCTGCTTCTTCAACAGCTTGTAAAATAGGTTTTGATAAACCTAAATCAGAAAAAGGAATAGTTGGTTTGGTTTCTTCAGTTAAATCAGACATAGTACGTACGAGATAAGGGCAATAGGGGGCGCGGATTATACGCTTTTAACTTTCGGTTTACACGTATTAGTTACTGCTAATAATTATGATTAAGAACCTGAACGTGAAATTTGGTGTTATCAGAACTTAACGCAACCGCTGTGGGACATAAAACCAGAAACCCTTAATGATTTTTTTTGATTTGTTTCTGTACTGTTTCAGGTGTAACAACCCCCAGTGACATAACGAGTTTTAAGGCATCTTCTACATTAATATCAAGTTCTATTACATCACTTTTGGGAATATAGAGAATAAATCCAGAAGTAGGGTTAGGTGTTGTAGGAACAAAAATAGTCAATAACTTTTCGCCAGTCACTTTTTCAAATGACTTTGGACTATCTCCCGTTTTAAAACCCAGTGTCCAAATGCCTTTGCGAGGGTATTCAATTAAAAAGGCTTCGTTGAATGTTTCGTTATCAGGTGATAAAACAGTCGCGGTGACTTGTTTGACTGCCGAGTAAATAGTTCTGACTAAGGGAATGCGATCAAGTAGCTTTTCTCCCCATTTGATCAGGCGACGACCGACAAAATTGGTAAGAATAAAGCCCGTTGTGAAAATAACCATAGCACTGATGAAAATGCCTAACCCTGGAATATCAAAACCAAGCAGTGCTTCAGGTCGCCACGAAGGCGGAAGTAAAAGAATGGTTTTATCTAACAGATCAACCAGTAGTTTAATGATGAGTATCGTGATACCGAGCGGTATCCAGATTAACAATCCTGTGATTATAAATTTACGAAAACGTGCGAGCATAAAGGCTTAACCAAAAATTATTAATTATGAAAAATACTAAAGGAGATTCTAGTTATTTGGAAGGTGTTGCGGGGGCTTTTTTTGTTTTAGTTTCTTTAGACTTACTTTTATCGTTTGAAGTAGGATTCTTCTTTTTGGGTTTAAAATCTGTTTCATACCAGCCTGAACCACTTAAACGAAAAGCGGCGGCTGTTATTTTCTTTTTTAAGTATGGTTTTCCACATGCGCTACAGTCAGTGAGAGGATCATCACTTATTTTTTGGATGACTTCTATTAATTCGTCACAAGATTGACACTGGTATTCGTAGATCGGCATAACGTTCTCAATATTTTAATGATAAATATAGTTTGAGGCCTTGCTGAGTAGATATGAAGGATCAACAATTAATGTAATGTTGTTACTATAACGCAAAGATGTCGCAAAGGTCTCTATTAAATAATATAGTGTTTAATAATGAGAATACAATAGTTATGCTAAGTTCAGTAATGATTTTCTATTGAATCTTACACGAAGAAAGTATCGTGATACTTTCTTTAAAAATTAATTTTGGTAAACGTTTTCCTACGAGCGTACAAGCCAGCTAAAAATAGAAATTCAAGCCAAAACATTGTTCCGCCACCACTTCGCGTGGGAACAGTGTTAGTGTCTCTAGAGCCTCCAGTATCAGAATCTCCAGAACCAGAATCTCCAGAACCAGAACCTCCAGAACCAGAACCTCCAGAACCAGAACCTCCAGAACCAGAACCTCCAGAACCAG
>DQUJ01000192.1 GCA_015662325.1 Leucothrix mucor
CATCCAAAACACTTAATAATACCTCAGCTCATACCTAAACCGCGCGATTACGGCGTTGGAGGAAGTTCCGTTTATAAAATGTAAACTTCGATTTCCTCCGCCTTGTACTCACGCGGTTTAGGCATAATCTTAAGGCAAATAGCTAATGCCACTCAAGCGAGTAAGCATCATTTGGATAAGATTCGTTTTAGTACACAGTTTTGGGATGAAATGATTTTGTAGAGGGTGTTTTTTTAATCAATAAAAGCAATAGATACAGTTTTCATTACCAATAAATATAAATGCCTCGTAGGTTTCCTGCGAGGCATTTTTGTTTTAAACTAGCGCGCATGAAACTATTAAATAAAATGAAGAAATACGCGCTTATCCTTCCTTTAACTCTCGTGTTATCAATGCTTTCTAGTTGTACGGATGGTATTAAGGGCGTGGTTGAACGTCCTAAAATTCAAGTGCATAAAGTTGAAATGGGTAATTTTAGCTTTAGCGGTGGTCAGGCGACGATTATTTTGGATATTCAAAATCCAAATCGTTTTTCTATTCCATTAACGGGTTTTGATTACGGTTTAAGGCTAAATGGTGTGGAAGTTGCTAAAGCAAATAAAGAACATAAAACGACGATTAGGGCAGGTGAGAGTCAAAAGGTCAGTGTGCCGGTGAATTTAAGTTTTGCGAATATGATGAATATGCTTCCGGGTTTATTGCGTGATCGTCAGGTTAAGTATGATCTAGGTGGTTCGGTACATTTACCGTGGTTTAATATTCCGTTTAATAAAACGGGTATAAGTAGTATCGGTCGATGAGTATTAAATCAGATAGCTGGATTCGCCGCATGGCGCAGCAGCAGGGTATGATCGAGCCGTTTGAAGCGGGTCAAGTACGCGAAAAAGAAATCAATGGTGAAACTCAGAAGATTGTATCTTACGGTACATCCAGCTACGGTTACGATGTGCGTTGTGCGGATGAGTTTAAGATTTTCACCAATATTAATTCTGCGATTGTAGACCCGAAAGCGTTTGATGAAAACAGTTTTGTCGATATTCAATCGGACGTTTGTATTATTCCGCCAAACTCATTTGCGTTGGCGCGCACAGTTGAATATTTTCGTATTCCACGTAGCGTGTTGACGGTGTGTTTAGGTAAATCGACCTATGCGCGTTGTGGCATTATCGTAAACGTAACACCGTTAGAGCCCGAGTGGGAAGGTCATGTGACGTTGGAGTTTTCGAATACATCGCCGTTACCTGCGAAGATTTACGCGAATGAAGGCGTTGCGCAAATGCTTTTTTTCGAATCAGATGAAGTGTGTGAAACATCGTATAAAGATCGTGGTGGTAAATATCAAGGTCAGCAGGGTGTGACCTTGCCGAAGACATAAAAATATTTTTTACCACAGAGGGCACACAGAGAATAAAATTTATAATGAAGCTCTGTGATCTCCGTGTCCTCTGTGGTTCATATATTTAAAGGATAATAGTATGAGCTCAGAAAAAGTCATTTTTGCATTTTTTATCGTATTGGCATTAACGCTGAATTTTGGTTTTTTTATCGGTGAAATGGATAAAATTGAGCAGCATAATATCTATGAATTATATGCTGCGCTAGTGATTAGTTTAATTTCCACCGTGCTTAAAGTAGGGGATCGTACCCATCTTGGTGCTGTATTTCTTGCTACTAGTCTAGTGGCTGATTTGCAATTAATTGCTGCTGCCATTGTGTGGGGTATGACTGAACATGTGGTGGGTGAAGCCTTAGGTGGTCACTCCTTGGCAACTGTCGTATCGTTATCGGGTGGCGCATTGTTGGCCAATATAATATCGGTTGTTTTATTGGTTTCTGAAACCATTTCAGTTCGTCGCTAGTTTTTAACGCATGATTAATAACGCATAAAAATTCGTGCCAAATCTAGTTTACATTCTATTTCGACGCTTACGCTCTCCGCTCGTCTTGCTGATTATTGTCTATGCTATTTCGATTATCGGTTTTGTTTTAATTCCGGGAGTTGATGACCAAGGCAAGCCGTGGCAGATGTCGTTCTTCCATGCTTTCTATTTCGTCAGCTTTATGGGGACGACCATTGGTTTTGGTGAAATCCCCTATGCATTCACCGATGCGCAGCGTTATTGGACCTTGATTACGATGTATGCCAGTGTAATTTCGTGGTTATACGGGATTGGTGTGTTGTTAAGTGTGTTTCAGGATCCTGCATTTCGCCAGCAGATGAAAACCAATAGTTTCAATCGTCGTATTAAAAATATTCGTGAGCCGTTTTATATTATCTGTGGTTACGGTGATACGGGATCACAACTGGCACATTCATTATCCGAAGAAGGTATTTTGTCGGTTATTATCGACCCCGATGAACAACGCATCAATGATCTTGAAGTGGATGACTTTAGAACGCCTCCCGTTAGTTTGTGCGCGGATGGTTCTCAATCAGAAATATTAGAAATGGCGGGAATAAAACATCCGTGGTGTAAAGGTATTATCACTTTGGCAAATGATGATACGGCTAATCTAACCGTTGCAATTGTGGCGCAATTACTGAGCCCCAAATTACGTTTGATTGCGCGAGCCGAAACCCCCGAAGCCGAATCGAACATATTGTCTTTTGGTGCAAATGAAGTAATCAACCCCTTTGAAACCTTTGCCTCGCGTTTTGCATTGGCATTAAAATCTCCTAGTCTTTACAGTATTTATGAATGGACTACGGGAAAGTCTGGACAAATAATGCAGGAGCCTCCTGCTCCGAACCCAGGGGTTTGGATTATCAGTGGTTTTGGTCGTTTTGGTCGCGCGCTTTATGATCATTTAGAGCAAGATGATGTGCCGCTTCAAGTGATTGTGGCTGATAGAAAACAAAAAGGTATTCCATCGGGTTCTGTGGTGGGTGCTCCAACAGAGGCGAAGGCCTTGATAAAAGCAGGGATTGAAGATGCGGTAGGGATTATTGCAGGTACGGATAATGATGCTAATAATCTGTCTATTTTAATGACATCGAGTGAACTAAATCCTGACTTGTTTCGTGTGGCACGTCAAAATGAAGATAAAAATAGTCATCTATTCCAAACGGCTAATTTAGATATGTTAATGCAACGTGGCAGCGTTATTTCTAATACAATTTTTGCTTTGATTAGAACTCCGATGCTGGGTGATTTTTTACGTATTATTTCTCGGTTTAAAAATGATCGCGCCAATGAGTTAGTCAGTCGAATTGTCGGAGCGGTTCAAGATGATGTACCTAAACTTTGGGAGCTACGTGTAAATGCAGAAGAAACCCCAGCTTTGTTTAAAGTCATTCAAAATCAACAGGTGTTGGTTGACGATATTTTACGGGGTGAAGCAGGCTTAGGTTCTGCAAAACCCAATCAACATACTGCTGCTTTACCGCTATTTTTAAAACGCGGCAAAGGCAATGTGTTGTTGCCCGAAAATAATCGTATTATTCGCGAAGGTGATCGTTTTTTGATGTGTGGTACGCACGATGCCCAGGAGTGTATGTTGCGTGTTACTAAAAATATTAATTTATTGGAATCTGTTTTGCTGGGTGAGCGCGTCGCATCAAGCTGGTTGTGGCGAAAATTTACGGATAGAAAAAGAAAGATTAAGTGTATTGATACAGATGCTGGTGAAGAAATTATCGTTGAAAAGGCAAGGGCTGAGGATTAATTTTAGGTGTTAGTAAATATCAAGAAAAGCAATCAACCACAGATAAACACAGATGTAAAAACTAATTATTGAAAGGTTGTTAATCACCATTTTATTAATTATTTAAAAAAAGATAAAGCTGTTTGTCTCCCTCCACTTAGCAAGCGATGTACTGAGCGTAGTCGAAGTGGGGAGGGTTGGGGGTAATGCCAAAACCACGTTCTAAGAATGTGGTTTTTTACTCTGAAAATTTCGTGTGTAAATACCGATGGGATGATTAGTAACTACCCTTAATCTTCTCCAGAGCTTGCTCACCTATAATAATTTTTCCATTACAACTGGTTAGACCAACAATCGCCACGGGTTTAAATCCTTGGTCATTTACTGTCATATCTAAAATATCTTCTGCCGAGAGGCTTAGTCTTCCCGCACGTTCAATCAGTTTAAATTTAATTGCTCTTTCTTCATCATCGCGCAAGCCATCAAAAGCTCTATAAATTACTTCGGTACAAACAAGCTTATTCGAGCTAAAGAAATCAAAATCAAAGTTATAACCCTTGCCTTCATGTTGGCAAACGCGAGTCAGGCCTATTGCAAGCTCTGTGGGGCTTAAATTAGGGCGGATGATAATCAGCTCATCTACATTTAAAGTTTCACTTAAGGGGCGGAATAAAACACCGTCTTTTTGCGCTTCTAGGGTGCGAATATTACCCTTCCAGCGACTTGCTATTGAATCCTCTAGCACAATGCCTAACGATTCTCTGTCTTCCTCAGAGCCAATATATAATGCCGCGTGGGGCCAATAACCAGGCAGGAATAGATTGCTGGCGACAAAATCATGGCGCGTGATAATTACATCGCCCGCTTGTAATAAGGCGGCTAATTTAGTTTGTATTTCTGGGGTGATACGTTTATGACTGTGATCGCCTAATTCTGCCACCACGCGTCCTGCTTTTTCTAGAATAAAAAACGAAGTGGTTTGTTTAGAGCTTGCGCCACGGCGAGTGATGGCATGCCAAAGATAGCGTAAGCGCAGTTTAATATAAGTGATCTGACTGCTGTGTAAAGTTGATTCAAGTCTTTCTAGGTTTTCAACAATAGGTGCAACAGTGTCATCATTAATCAATGTCTTGATATGTGGGCGGTTATCATCCACAAAATTCATCATATATTGCATTTTAATGGCATTGTCGGCATCACTTAATGAATCAAATATATGCGTAAATACTTTTCGTGGAATACGATGTTGTGGCGCACCTTCGTTAATTTTCCGTTGTACTAGCTTGTGTTTTGCGATGTCATCAATCAATAGACGCGACATGTATACTGCTTGACAAGACGAGGCATAACCCAATAAAAAGTGGCGCCAGTCATCTAGCACTTTTACATTTTCAATATTATCGCTAAAGTGCGCCGACATATCATGGATGATCTCCCAAAAACCACTACGAATGGTTAAATAACG